>JACPJR010000004.1 GCA_016187565.1 Candidatus Woesearchaeota archaeon | reverse complement strand
TGACAATTTATTAGAGAGAAGAGAAGAAAGCGAACGGAGTGGGGGAGGGAAGTATGACGCAGGCGCTATAGATTCTGCGAAGCAGGCTATTATTTAAGTTTTAATTTCAAAAAATGCGCCGAGTAATATTGCGTTGAACACTTTCTAGACGAAATATTGGGGGATTTTTGGGTTATTTGTCCAGTGGTGTCGAGTGAGTCAAATGCTTAGATTTTGCTGTTTTAGCCTGTGGCGAAAGATCTTCAATGCAGTGGACAGATGCCCGTGAGGTATATAAATAAAATGAGATCACTAGGGTACATGAAAAGAGTTAATTCATTCGTAGTATTAAAGGAAGAGATGATGTTGAGGAATTTTTCACCACGAACAATGAGTGCGTACCTATACCATAACCAACGATTTTTACAATTTATTCAAAAGTCTCCAAGAGAGATAAAATGCAGTGACATACGTTCATATTTACTTTGGTTGTATGAAAGAAGAATGTCTGTCTCACACATCAACGTCGCACATAGTGCATTAGAGTTATACTATGGAAAGATTCTAAGAAGGAGTTTAGAACTTCCCTTTCAGAAGAAACCATTTGTGTATCGACAAACGCTCACCAAAGAAGAGATAAAGATACTACTCGAAATAGTGAAAAACAAGAAGCATAAACTACTCATTGCAGTCCTCTATGCTACCGGAGTTCGTGTTCAGGAATTAGTGAATATACGCAGAGAACATCTTGATATAGCCAGAGGTTTCTTACTGGTTAAGCAAGGAAAAGGAAGAAAAGATAGGTATACACTTCTCCCAAGAAACCTTGTGACAGAAATAGAAACATATAGCAAGGAAGAAAAGAAAACAGATGGTTATCTTTTTACAACAACGCATGGAAAATTAACCGTAAGAACTGTTGAAGTAATATTACATAAGGCAGCAAAAAAAGCAGGAATCAGGAAGAAGGTTACTCCCCATATTCTTCGTCATACCTTTGCCATGCATTTACTTGAAGGAGGAACAAAGCTTGAGCAGATCCAACAGCTCTTAGGGCATACACACCTCCAGACAACCCAAATTTATGCACGAACAAATCCAGAACAGCTACAGGGAATACAAAGCCCTTATTTCTCGTTTGATAAATATTTAAGTACATCTCCAGATGATCCTGTCAAATCCTACTGAGGAATCCTTTTCGTGGCTCAAAGATATCTCCTTTACGTTTCAATTGCTCAATGGCTTCCTCAACTTTTTCCTCTTCAATGCCGCGCTCTACTGCTTCCTTAACAATATCTTCGATGGGAATGGTTTTTCCAAGAGTGTTTTCAAGCTCATGGATAATTTCTCGTACTAAAACAATCTTGCTTCGTTCAGTTGCAGGAACTCCTGTTGAAATTCTATCGATGTCAATTTTTCCCGTTTCTGGGTCAACACCAACCTGGGATAAACAAAAATGCAAGAGCTCAATTGCCTTTAGAGCATCCTTTTTCAAGGCTTTAGTACTGAGTCGTAATTTTGCAGATGCCTCGGTTAATCTCACTAACGCTTCAAGTTGTCGCGCAGAAATAGGAATCGCTTGAACCTCTCCATCCTTGGAACCAGAACCTCTCATTTTGAGATAATACTCTTCAATAGCCTCAATAGCGCTGTCCGATAGTACAGGAGTAACTCGTTGCCGCGCATAAGCAATATATTTTCTCAAGAGATGGGTATTAATCTCAGGAATCTCTGATAAGGGGGATTGATGTAACAGAAGAATAAACTTTGCCATCTTAGAATCTTTCTCAGCGTCTGGAATATCACGAATAGGAAAGATTAAATCAAAACGATTGATTAAGGTAGGAGGCAAATCAATCTGCCGGGATAATGTTTCGTAAGGATCAAAACGGCCAAATTTAGGATTGGCTGCTGCAAGCACGGTTGTTTCTGCACGGAGTGTTGCCTGAATGTTTGCTTTTGAGACTGAAACTGAATTATGAAGAACAAGGTTTTGACTTATGAATGAATGTGTCGGTTCAATAGTGACGTCATATGTCCATGGCTGATCAATGTTTTTTATACGTTTAACACTAACAACTCGAAGAAAACGCAAATCACTGTGGATCAGTTGATGAAGGGATACAATTTTAGGAATAATCGTTTTGGCCTTTTTCTCAATAAGCTCATATATTATTCTCTTTAGATCATTATGTTTAGGATGTGATGTTTCCTCATAGGAGTAGACACTTGCTAAAGAAATTTGCATTGCTTTTGCAATAGAGGCCATTGAAATGCCCCAAACCCGACGTATATGCCGTAGATCAGAGGAGGGATAGACATCCATACCTTTTTGAAGATGATTCTCTATTTTCTTAAGATATCGCCAACAGGTTTCTCGATGGGCATTCTGCTTCTTGAGATTTTTTTGAAAGAAATAACCATCATCTAATTTAAAGTGTTTCAATAGGTCATGGATTTCTTGTACGTAGGTATAGGGCAGGACATCTCGATCGTTTTTCTTTCTCTTACTACGGAGTAATAATTCTTGAATTCTTTTTTTTCTTGAATCCATCTCAGGTACAAGCTCATAAAAGCGTTCATAGCTCTCTAATCCTGAGATTATAATTTTATGATATCTTGCATTGCCTCTTTTTTCTGTTTCAATATAACTATACATCGAGCTATTGAGGAGAAGTTGCTGGACATCTTCTGCGAGCTTATAAGAACTCGTCACAAATCCTGTACGCTCTTTGTCAACAAAACCATCACCTAAAAAATACCCTTGGAGAAAACTTTGCTGTAAGAGAAGTGATCCTGTTTTCACTTCGTGAGGAACTCTTTTGAAAGGAGCCTTTTTCAATAATTCTGGAACTTCTTGTTTGAGCGTTTGATAAATCCCTTGTGAACTCAATCTAACGGTAACCAGTTCCTTGGTGGCTTTACTCTGTTCTTCAACGAACCGTGTTTGCATAAATGGCTTTTTTGCAAAGAGTGTTTCCATGAGTTCCTTTGTAAGCTGTACAATACCTCTATTAGTGTTAGAGATTCCAATTTCTGCATAACGGTGTTGTTGGCTTTGATAACTATGCCCTTCACTGCAGAAAAGACCGAGAAATAATCCTCGTTTTTGCGAATAAGCCTCTTGATCTGCCTTCTTATTGAGTAAAGATAATCGTCTTGGTGCAGGAGCCATCATGCCTGGTACAATTGTTCGCGCCTCCCTTGTTACGATTCTACCGTCTTCAACAATATAAACTGGGTGTTCTGGAGTAACCATTATTGATCGGCCATTGCTGTAGGTAATCTGGCAAAAGTATGATGATGCTTTATGGCGACTAAGTGCATGTATCTTTACAGGAAAAATACCAGTAAAGTCAGTAGTCATAATCTCAGGAAGATCTACTCCTCTCAATATCTCACAATCTTTTCCTTCTACCATCTTGTGTTTATGATTTTCTATAAAGCGACTGACAAAGTCGCCTATCTTTTCCGTTGATCCATCAACAAACATGATCTCAGTGTCATAGTGATAGCACTGTTGCTCAAGTGCTTCATGCATAGCACTCCTATCTTCTGGAGTCATTTTATCCATCTCATCAAGCATGCAAATCCCTTTATTTGCAAGAACTAAGGCTCCAGCCTCAAGCGCCCATCCTCTGAGGAATTCATCCTTGACTACACTTGCCGTGTTATGAACAAGAACGCCGTCAACAACAAAATTATGAGAATCGTTAATGGTTAGATCATACACATATTTATACGTTGGTTTCTTTGCCGTAATAGAAGTTATTTCATCCCAGAAGATATCACTATTAGCAAGTCTATCAAGATACGTAATATCAGGGTCTTTGAGAGCTATGCGTGAGAGTATTTGTTGTAATCCTGCACGTGAAAGATTATTATGCCATCCTGTTTTTCGTAAAGACAGTGCATGTCGCTGAAGCACGGATTTAAGAATGTTTCCCGCTCCAGGTATCAAATCAATATTACTATGCTCCTTCTTCTTTTGCTCTGCGAGAAGGGCTAACTTTTTTTGCTTTGCGGGATGTCGAAGAGGAATATGTTGTGAAAACCTTTTTATATGTTCTGATCCTCTCACTGAAAGAACCCATAATCGAAGCTTTCTTGTAATTATTCCTTCTTGTGGTTCTCGATAACGAAGCGTGCTCTGAATGCTATATCGTAATAAAACTATCTGTAATTGCCTGGCAAGTTTTTCTGAACACGTATAGTATTCAATAACGTTTGACCCAGCTTTTCCTTTTCTCTGATATACTGAACCATCAGTGTCATACAAGCCAGCAATATAAGACGCTAAATAGTCATTGGGCAAATGCAATAAAACATCCGATAGATAGATTTTATGTGACTTCGGTGAAAGGGGAATGCCTAGACGAATAAATATCTCCCCGAGAAGTTTTGATGCTGTTCGCGTTGCTTCTGGCCTATTCTCATTTCCTTTTTGCACACCAAATTTGAGATGAAGCGATCGTAAGAACTTTTGGAAGATTTTTTGAAGAGTAGGAGTTGCATTGGAGAGCCTAATCGCGTAGGCATGAGACTTCTGTTCTCGCAGATCACCATCACCTGCTACCAAGCCTGCACAATAGAGAAGTTCTTTTGTTAAACGAGGGGGAAAAACCGGTTTTTTTCCTCGATAAAGACTGAGTACTTTCACCTGTTTTTTCCAGGAAACAGCAACATCTTCACAGATCTTTTGGAGATCCTTGCGATGGATATTTCCTCGTGCTTTTTTGTTAACCCAATGATGGTAGAGTTGATTTTCATTGACACCAAGAGCCTTTGCTGCAGTTCGAAGATCACCATATTTTCTGGTAAGTAAGGGAAGAATCGAGGTTATGAAATCTTTTACTTCATAAATAATAGGATTTGAGCTGATAAGATCAATGGTATACGGAACATCATTCCCACCAATCAATCGACGAGGTGTCGCAATAACCATTCCCTTCTGAAGCTCTTTACTTTTTATCCAGGTTGTTCTTCCATGTAGGAGAGTAAATAACTGCGTGTTTGCTGTTAATTCTATTTTTTTGCCACTTCTGAGTCTTATCTCAAAGACAGATACTGGAGCTTCTAATTTCCAGAGAGATTCAGGATGTTTGGTTTGCATGGTTAAATCATGAGACATGCTTTGAATCTTTACATCAGTAATATTATCCTGCTTCCAGATTCCTGGTCGATACTCGGACGCTGTTCTTATTCGTGGTTCAACAACATCCTCAATTGCCGTCATCCCTCCAGGATTTGTCATGACCATACTTGTTGGTGCAACACAAAGACCAGCTGCGGTAGCTCCTCGCCCACTGACATACCGTGATTTAGGCGCAACTTTAGTAATTCGCTTAAGGAGCTGTGAATTGTGGACCATAACCCCATTTGCAACAAAATTATGTACGTGCTCGATCTCAAGATCATAAACATAGTCTTCTGTTGTAGGGACAATCGTTATCTCTCTAATTTTATCCCAAAAGAGATCTGCCTGACTGGCCTTGGTAAGAATCTGGACAAAAGGATCATGAGGAGTAATCCTTGTATAGACTTCAGCAATTTGTTGTAATTTCTGACGTGACGGGTGTCGATCTCCTCGTTCATAATGCTGATAACTGCTTCTTGACATACCAAAAGAGGATTGATGTAATCCATATTGCTTGCGCAACAGTTTTAGAAGTTCTTTAACATGAGGGACAATGTTGATATTCGTATTCAGGATACTCTTTGTCGCAATAACTTTCTGTAATCTCCTGGTTTTTACCGTTGAAACAAAGCCAACCTCTCGAGCAAACACACATACATTTTCTCCACTTATCCGTAAACGGTAATATCTTCTTTTTATTTTTTGAGAAGTATTCGTTGCATATTTCAGAGAAGACGTTACTTGTGATATGATACCAAATCGTAACAGTACTAATTTCAAATCAAAAATAAGATCTTTGCTCTTAGAGCTAAATTCGATCTCCCTTTTTCTCGGATCAATAAATGCTTCACATTCAAATAACGATCGGAGAAACTCCTTCACAATAGCATTAGGAGATCGAGTAAGTGCATCACTGATGCGCATCTCAGCAGATCGTTTTGTAATATTCTCGTCTATCTTTTCAAGAATGCGTACTACTTCAATTGAGCTGAGGTATGATTCATACGCAGCAGTTTGTTGTTTTCTCCTTCTTGTTGGCGTGATCCCAAGTACTCGTTGGCATAACTGTTCAAAGTCCCGGAGGATTTCTTGATCTGCATTGGTAAAGCTTACAAGGCCTGTTGTTTTTCTCATGCTTACATAACCATCGCCAATAAGATATCCCAAAAATCTGGCAACATCACCGTCTATATACTCTTTGACTCGGTGTTTTACTCGGTTATGTGCAGGAGAATACCGAATTTCTTTTGGAATCTTCTGTAAGCTTCCTTCAACGACTATTTTATTCGGCAGGGCGATGTATTCTCCCACGTGGTAGGTGTGTGCTTCTTTGGCAAAGATAATGCCATCGCTAGTAGTAAATAAAGGATGTTCGTTAGTGACGATCAGCTCATTTCCTGTTCCTGTTACTATCTTCAACATCTGGCTTGGTGCTTTACGTTTCCAGAAACGCAGTGGCTGAGAACTGGTGAGGGTTCCAAAGAGGTTAATCGAATAAACTTTTTGACCATAATACGTGTATTGACCGAGTGATTCCTGCTCGACAAGCTTCTTGATGGGAACTATTTCTCCACTGTCAAGGACAATTTTTGTATCTCCTGCAACGCACTTGCCCGCTCCAGGGTCTCCAATCAGTAAGACATGGATATCTCCTCTCGTGACCACACCATCATCACGTATTTTCCTCACGCCCCCTGCAAGCTGGAGTAACAATGCTTCCTTAATTTTTTCATGGCCATAAATACTTGGGGCAATAGAACCAACGAGCTTCTGCAGCAATCGTTGATCCTGAGCAAGATCCTTAATTTCTTGCTCTTCTTTTTCAGAGATAGTGATGTCAGTAAAGTCCTCTTCAATGGGCTGAAGAAAGTTTCCCTCAAGCAGGATTTCATATCGCGTAGATTTTGCACCTGAACGCAATTCAATCGGTACTTCTTTAATAATGCCATTAAGACGAATTTTATTACCAGGATTTGTTCTTTTCTCACTCAGCGGACTAACAAGATCGTCTTTCAGAAAAACATTAATGCGTTTTGGTTGTTCTCCACCTTCAAGATCCTCAGGAGCTTCCTCCAACACCAGGCCTTGGGCATCAACCAGCTCTTTGGCAATGAGCTTGAATTTTCCTTTTCTTCCACAACCACATCGGGAGGGTTCCTTAAATTTAGTGTCCAATTGGAGCACGCTGATGATATTCCCACACGAGGGACATTCAAAACGCGCAGAGGTAACTTGTGGTCTAACATCTGATTTTTGACGGACAACACCATCGATCTGCAAGAATCTACCTAAATGAACACTTCGGACATTTCGAATTAACATCTTTTGGGAATCTGGAAGGTTGGTAACACGAAAATGGAACCGCTTAATTTGTTCAGCTGGAAAATCAAAACTCTCCAGAGCCATCTCAAACGCCCCAAGTATTTCCTCAGGCTCCTCAAGAAGCTCATCTGCAATACCAGGATGGAATTTACTGAACTCTTGGAAATCGAGGACAAGATGATGTTCTCCCTTACGCAATGTTTCAAGGAGCTTGGCATAGTACTGTGTTTCCAAAAATTTCTTTGCCGTTGTAATTTGCTGGGTTGCATCCATCGAAATTCACTCAAATTTCACTCTTCTTTTACACCTTACAAGCGCTACCGCTACCATGCATTGAAAATTTATCGAGATCTTGATGAGGGATTATTTAACCTTCTTAAGGTTCTCAATGAGCATATCCAATGCTGCATGAACCTCTTCCTCTGATTTCGTCCCAGTACAGACGACTTTACCATTACTGAAGAGCAAGAAGGTTGCCTTTGCCTTAGGAAGTTTATAGACCAGGCCAGGAAATTGCTCTGGTTCATATTCAGTATTTTCAAGTTTCATGGCAAGGGTATTTAGGTTCAAATCCATGCCGACAGAGCCAGAGGCAACGATATTTTGAATAGTAACCTCAGGCTCAATCGTGATCTTTACATTGATCTTTTCCAAGCTCTTAATGATCTTTTTAATTGATTCATGAACCTTTTGCATGCTCCTTGCTCCAGTACAGACTACTTTACCTGAGCTAAAGATCAAAGCAGAGGTTTTAGGCTCTTTTATACGAATAACAAGGCCAGGAAACTGTTCTGGATTGTATTCTGTGTTAGAAAGAGTCGCAGCCATCTTTTCCAAGGGTATATCATGCTTTAATGATGTTGAAACAACAATGTTTACGACTTCAATGTCCTTTTTAGCCATGTAAATCCCTCCATATGACGTTTTAAACCATTACGGTAACTTCCCCCATTTATAAAGGTAAGGGGGAAACATTTATAAATTCTGCGGTTCTGAAATATATTTTTTAAAACATAATTCTTTGAGGAGTGATACCTCCTGAATTTCTTGTGGAGATTGCTCTCGTCGAGACTGCCGACGATAAAAAAGAGAAGCCAAACACCGGTCTAAAAAGGAACACCCCATGATTTCCTGTGGAGGTTTAGCTGTCTGTAATGGCCTTAGAGTGTTCTCCCCAACGGTTGCCCAGAGACCGGATGAGAATGCTGCTGGGTATAAGGAAATAAAACACGAGTACTTCCCGCTATCATTACCATTCCTGGTGCAGAAAGTGTTTCCCGAAATCCACAGACTTCATGAATAGGACCAGTAATAACAAAACTCGCTTCTCTGAAGGGGTAACCTAAATTATCACTTTTCCAAAGAGTGACATTAGGGAAAGATCTGGCTTTCAGTTCTTCAAGTTGTTCAGCATACACTTGGCAACGGTTTTTAGGGGGAGATGATGAATAATAATGTGCATTAAAAACAAGAGCCGCTTGAGTAACGGTTTGTCTGCTTATTAAAGAGATCGTATCTCTTGTACGGATATATGCCTCAAGATCACCAACCATGCTTTCAGTTCCACTCACTACCAGATCGACCGAAGTCTCACTTCTTAGAGGAAACCAACGTCGTCGTACATCTGTCGTATTCATCAGTACGGTAAATTCAGGTTCCTGTAGAGAAGTACTATCCCCTGATACCGGCGATTGTGGCTCTAAGAGTCTTTCTTTCAAATACTGACTCAAACCTTCGTACGCTAATGGATCTGTTGTTTTTAGTTGGTAAAATCGGACAATGGCCATGATGTAAGGAATGAAGAGATGCTATATAAAATTATTGCTATATATATTATTGTAATTTACTTTTTCCACGAAAAAGAGCAGCTTTCTGGTGTGCGTCTAAGCCTTCAACCTCGGCGAGTTGTGCAGCAATAGCTATCAGTTCCCGAGGAACTTTTTTCCCCATTTGTTGATAGGTGACAACCTTTATAAAATCATACACTGATAAACCGCCACGGTATCGTGCGGTGCCATTGGTAGGAAGAATATGGTTCGTCCCTGTACAATAATCTCCAAAAACCTCTGCACTATTTTCTCCAATAAACAATGAGCCATAATTCTGTAGCTTTCCAAGAATCCATTCTGGAATTTGTGCTTCACTCTTTACTTGTTTTTTCATTTGTTTTTCCCTTCTGTTTACCTGTAGTTCGAGGTGTTCTGGTGCTCGTTTATTAGCGATGGTTACTGCTGTCGCTAAACTATCGACAATAATAATACTGCCATTTTGCAACGCCAATTGAGCAACGTCTTTAGTTTTCAATTTCGCTATTTGGATCTTGATTTGCTCATTAACCTTAACCGCCAATTCCTTTGAGGTTGTTAGTACGTCAACTCGAGCATCAGGATCGTGCTCTGCTTGAGCAAGTAAATCAGCGGCTATAAACTCTGGATTTCCGGTCTCATCAGCAATGATAAGAACTTCACTAGGGCCAGCTATAAAGTCGATGCCAACAATGCCAAAAACCTCTTTCTTGGCTGCGGTTACATATTTATTCCCCGGACCTACAATCTTATCAACCTGAGGAACAGATTCTGTACCGTAAGCCATTGCCCCAATAGCCTGGATTCCTCCAATACAAAAGATTCTATCTGCTCCTGCAAGATTTGCTGCCACAATCGTTATGGGCGCTATTTTTGGAGAACAAACAATAATTTCTTTGACGCCAGCAACCTTTGCAGGAATAACACTCATCAGTGCTGAAGATGGCAAAGGATATCTCCCACCAGGAACATAGCAGCCAACCCTTGTTAAGGGAATTATCTGTTGTCCAAGAATGACCTCGTCCTTTGTTGTTTCAAAGTTTGTATATTGCGCAAACTGTTTCTCGGCAAAGTACCGTATATTTTCCCTTGCTTTTTTTAGCATGGACAATGTTTTTTTATCAACCTTCTCGTACGCTTTTTTTATCTGCTCCTGAGACAACTCTAAACTCTTCAGTTGTTGTCTATCAAATTTTTCAGTGTATTTCAAAACAGCCTCATCCCCATTGATTTTAACTTCGTTAAGTATCTGTTTGACTATTGCAAGTTCCTCTGTCTCAGCATAGGCATAAAATTTCTCATCCAAAGCAGTAGACGGTATGATTTTCATTTCCTTCTCCTCCATAACTCATTTTTGATATCAGTTAATGAAATATTCTTTTTAGCCATGAGAACCATCACAAAATAGGTTAAGTCTGCAATCTCCCAAATAAGATTTTCTCTGTCCGTATAATTAATAATCTCTTGCGTTTCCTCAAGAATTTTCTCCTTGAGTAGAGTTTCATCACGCGCTACCGTAACGGTATATGATTTAGGTGGAGCCTCCTGTGGATTATTGATCCTCTGTGCAATAAGCTCATAGAGCTCATCAATGCTAAATTCTCGGTTGCCGAAACAGGAGTAGGTTCCCTCATGGCATGCACTGTTTTTTTGACGTACCTTAAACAAAAGGGCATCTCGGTCACAGTCATAGTGTACGGTTACCAGATCTTGATAATTTCCTGAGGTTTCTCCCTTGACCCATATTTTTTTTCGTGATCTGCTGTAATAGGTTGCTTTCCCTGATTCCAAACTCATCCGCAACGATTCTGGTGTTGAAAACCCAAGCATGAGGACTTGCCCGTCACGTTGCCAATTACATTGTCCACTACTTTCCTGAACAATTGTTGGGATAAGCCCATTATTTTTATCAAAGTCCAAGAGAGCTATAAATGCCTCGCTAAGATTAATCTTGCCGGTATACAGTGCCATACCGATCTGTGCATTGGCCTTGATACTTTCAATATTCTTTATATCATCTATTGTCGTAATACCACCAGCGACGGTAAAGTTATTTCGAGTAGCACTGCGTAGTTCACAGATCCTGGTGAAATCAATACCTTGCATTAATCCTTCGTCATTAACATTGGTGAACAGAAACTCGGAACAATAACCCTCTAGTTCACGGAGCATTTGTTCTGGCGTCATTGTAGTTTTTTTTGTCCAACCTTCATTGACAACAACGTTATCTTTGGTGTCCAATGCAACAACCAAGCGATCTTTAGGTAATTTTTTTAAGAATTCCGGCGTTGCCATTGTACCAATCACTATTTTTTTTGCTCCTGTTTGGAGTAACTCGGTTGCCTTTTCATAGGTTCGTATACCCCCGCCAACTCTACATGACGCTCTCTTGCAAATCTCTTTGATTAATGCACTATTGTCACCTTTTCCGAATGCAGCATCTAGGTCAACAACAACGATCTCGCCATAGATAGAAAATTGTTTAGCTAACGCTAACACATCGTCTCGTTCCAATACCTTTTCCTTGCCTTGTCGTAGTTGAACTGCCTTTCCATGCATGATATCAATACTTGGAATAATCATAGTACTACCTCGATTCCATTTCCCTGAAGATATTCCTTAACCTCTCGAACAGTATACGCGTTATAGTGGAAGAGTGAAGCTACCAGTGCTGCATCTGCCTTTCCTTTGGTAAACCCCTCAAGAATATCTGGCAGAGATCCTACACCTCCTGATGCAATAACGGGGATAGTAACAGCCTCTGCGATTTGCCGTACTAATGCCAGATCATATCCTTTTTTTGTTCCATCCTGATCAATGGAAGTAAGAAGGATTTCCCCTGCTCCGAGGAGTTGCATTTTTTTAGCCCACGGCATTACCTCTAGTGCTGTTATGTCTTTACCACCATTGATGAAAACTTGCCATCTACCGGCTGTTTTTTTAGCATCAATAGCTACGACAATACATTGGCTTCCAAATATTGCTGATGCTTCTTTGATGAGGTCAGGATTTTTAACAGCAGCTGTGTTTATTGAAACTTTATCAGCACCGGCATTAAGCAAAGCCCGTATATCTTCTATTGTACGTATTCCTCCTCCTACAGTAAACGGAATGAAAATCTGCTTTGCAACTTTTTCGACAACATCTATCATGGTTTTTCGCTCTTTAGAGGAAGCAGTTATATCGAGAAGGACTATTTCATCAGCCCCTTCATCATAATATTTTCTCGCCAGCTTCACCGGATCACCAGCGTACCTCAGATTAACAAAACCAGTGCCTTTTACGGTTTGTCCATTGTTGACATCTAAACAAGGAATTATTCTTTTCGTTAGCATTGTAACCACCGTTTCAGTAATCGAAGTCCAGGGTTTCCACTTTTTTCAGGGTGGAATTGCAGTGCAGTGACGTTCACAGTGACGCTTTTAGCCTGAATCGCACTGACAAAGGTGCCATAGTAATCAGTGGTAGCTGCAATGAGTGAACGATCCTCTAGAACAACATAGTAAGAGTTGACAAAATACATAAAATCTTCTTTAAAGAGAGGTTGCATTGGCTGCATTGATCCTTGTGATATTGATCCCCGTGATTGTGGCTTTTTGGTTGGGACAATACGATTCCAACCGATCTGCGGCACTTTCCCTTTGCGAAACCTCACTACCTTTCCTTTAAAGATGCACAATCCTTTACTGCCAGGACTTTCTTCACTTTCTTCAAACAATGCCTGAAGCCCCAAACAAATCCCTAAAAATGGTTTACCACTCATGATGAATTTTTGAATAGGGTTAATAAGATCTTTTTTCTTCACAGTTTCCATCATATAGCCAAAAGAACCATCACCAGGGAGAATAAGACGGTCTGCATTCATGATTACCTTTGGATCATCAGTGATGATGCTCTCCTTTCTCAAGTAATCAAATGCATTGGTGAGACTTCTCAAGTTCCCTGCTCCATAATCAATGATGGCTATCATAGTATTCCCTTCGTGCTTGGAATCTTTTCTTTTGCTCGTAGCTCAATGGCACATGCCATCTTCATGGCCTTAGCAAAAGCTTTGAAGATAGCCTCTATCTTGTGGTGATCGCTCCTTCCGTATGGCATCTGTACAGCTATATTCGCTTGAAGTCCTACGGAAAATCCATAAAAAAAATCCTCCAAGGTGTCAGTATCAAACCCTCCACAAAATCTCCGAGTAAAGGTTGCATCAAAGCGAAGATAGGGCCTTCCACTGATGTCAAGCGCGACAACAGCAAGCGCATCATCCATAGGGTAAACAAAATATCCTGATCGGTTGATTCCTTTTTTTTCTCCGAGTGCTTGCTTAAAGGCTTGGCCTAACACAATGCCGCAATCTTCAATCGTGTGATGCTGATCTACGTCTCTATCGCCCTGAGCCTTCATGGTTATATCAAAAAGACCATGCTTGGTAAAGGATTCAAGCATGTGCGTAAAAAAGCCAATAGGAGTTTCTATGGTGTAGTTCCCTGTACCATCAATGTTCAGATTAAGAGAAATCTGTGTTTCCTTTGTTGCTCTTTCAATGACTGTTTGCCTCATGGTACCTTTTGTATCGTTCATGGTATTACTCATATTGCTAGCCTTATTGTTGCTTACGCTTTTGCTCGTCTCTTTCATACGATCACCTTTGTTATTGCATTGACATCTTCAAGAACTTGCTGTGCACCTTGCTGCAGGAATTTTTTCTGTAATCCTTGATTGCTTTGGTCGTTTCCTGACAGAATGCCTATTGCACGAATTCCTGCTCGCTGTGCAGCAATGATATCATCAATATTATCCCCCAAATACAGGGCTGTCTTTTGTATACTTTTCTTTCCCAGACGCTGGAGAGCAAGTCGCAGTGGATAAGGATTTGGTTTTGCCTTTTCAGAAGGATAATCCTCCATTACAATAACCGTATCAAAAAATGGGGCAACCGCAAACTTTTCTAAAATAAAGGTTGCCTCTTGTCGTGGCCTTCCGGTAACAATCCCTAAACGATAATTTTTGTACAATTGTTCAAGCGTGTCTTGGGAAAATAACCATTTCTCGTCTTCAATATATCCACGAGTAGTCTCATTTCCCCAGTAAATCTCTTGGAATGTTTCAATGATCAGTTGCTTTGGAATTGTTATTCCTCGTTTAAGAATGAGTGCCTCAGTAAGATCCCAGTCGTTATTGTAGCCCCCTTGTCTCTTGAGTTGTTCTATCTCGCTCGGATCAATACGCGCTTGCGTAAAGAACGCTGCGGTTTCTTGTATTGCTCTTCGATAGGATTGACGGACATCAACAAGAACTCCATCCATGTCAAAGAGGAGTATCTTTTGTGGAAGAATATTCTTAAGCGCACCTAAGAGTTGATCACCTTGTTTTTTTGTTCCAACGCCAATCCTTACGCAGTTCTGTAACAGCGGATAGCTTGTTCGATTCCTTACGAGAATATTCTGTTGTTTAAGTTTTTCACATAGTTCGTTACACCTGGATCCTGCATTAACCACGAGAAAATTTGCTTGTGAAGCAAAGACCTGTAAACCAAGTCCAGTAAGCTCTTTCATGAGCCTTTCGCGATTTACTTTTACTTCACTAACATAGCTATCAACAAAATCAAGGTCCTGTAAAGCTGCTCGTGCTGCAACAAGAGCAAGTGCATTGACACTGTAGGGAGAGGAGGCTTTTTTAAGGTTGTTGATAATTTCTGCTGACGCAATAATATATCCGAGACGTAGCCCTGCAAGACCAAATGCTTTTGAAAATGTTTGGATAATAATAAGATTAGGGTATTTTTCAATTAAACCCATAGAACTTTTACCGTAGTACTGGTAATAAGCTTCATCGATAAGTACCATACTTTTTCTTGCTTTGGTGAGTATCCGGAGAATATCCTCTTCTGAAATTACTGTTCCTGTGGGATTATTTGGGTTAACAAGAACAATAAGCTTTGTTTTATCATTTATTTTCTCAAGAACAGCATCGGTAGGAAAACTCAAATCGTTGTTGTACAGCACAGAAATAATTTTTGCCTCGCTGAGAGTTGCATACAGTTGAAAGAGAGCAAAGGTTGGTTGCGGAATAATGACTTCATCATCTTTTGTCAGATAGGTATCCATGATCAGTTTAATAGCCTCATCAGTAGCATTTGTTATCCGAAGATTTGATGGAGGAATGATGAGAAATGACGCCAGCTCTTTGGTAAATTCCTTATATTCAGGATATTGGGAAACAGTAAACATGTTTATTTTTTTAAGTGCCTTTATCACTTGAGGTGAACATCCTCTGGTGTTCTCATTAAAGTCCAGACAGAGTTTCCCTTGCCGTTGTTCCAACGGAGGGTCATACACTTTTAACGTCTGTACAACTGATCGTGGAGTTGGTGTATTTTGTTCTGTATTATCAGCACCAATAATCACAAAATCACTTTGAAAAATGGTGTCATACACCTTGAGGCCAAATTTCTTGAGCGAATTACCGGTATAAACAATGTCAATAATAACATCAGCAATACCCTCTTGACAGGTTGTCTCGACACATCCATTGATGTAAATCTTTTGAAATGCAAAACCCTTTCTCTCTAAGAAATTAAGATATCGCTTAGCCAATCGTTTATACTTTGCTGCAACGCAAACCTTTGCAACTTTTGGTAAAGACAAAAGATCTTTAGTATCTGGCCCTATAAAACAAAGTGTTGGCTTTCTAAAACAGGCAGCAGGATCGTCCCAGGTGATCTTCTTAATAACACGCAACGATGTATTCTTATCTTTGAGAAGATACTCTTTAAAAAGGTCCTCGCCTGTTAAACCGAAAGTTGGTTTCCCCTGTTCTTGGAATTGCTTAACTAAGAAGGGAATATCCTCTCCACGAGCTTCGATAATAGTACTCTTCTCTTTATTGCTAAAAGACGACAGAGCAATTGTTCGATAGGTTTCAAGTCCTGTATTTTTTGGAACAATGATGAAGACAACCACCACTGTCAATCATGGTTTGCATCAAATCACCCCACTCATTTGTAAAGAAAGGACAGGTAACAAAAGGGCGGTAGAGGGGAATCGAACCCCTGTCACAGGATTTCTGCAACCGTAAACGTTTACCACAGTCCTGTATTCTACCATTGAACTACTACCGCCATTACTACCAGAAAACTGAGAAGAAAGGAAGGCTGCCTTGACCATACTGAACAAAGGAAAAGAGGTAGAGGAAGTGATAGAGGAAATAATAGTATCAAGAAGACGTGAAACACGCAAGAAAATAGTCGACAAAAACAAAAATTTAGATCTACCGATAATGAAGACAATCAGCACATAATCGTACATTAGCCTCAATTAATGAGCGTGTTTTTGTCATATCTTGAGGGGAAACGCAGACAAGTATATAAATCTTTCTGTTACTACCCTTAAGTTACTTCACTAACAAGATTACATAATATAACCCCGTATTTAAAATTATTTGCGAAGGTCGAGAATTTTTGGAAAAATCCGGAGGAGCCGAGGTCAGTGAGCTATTTTACCAAACAAGAAAACTCCACCAAGGTTTTTGTGTTTTTTCAATATTTCCAGATTTCGCGTTAAGGCTTGTTTTTATGTTCATCTGTGTTGGTATGAAAAATAGTAAATTACCTTTCTTAACCCCAGTCATTTCGTATGAAATTATTTCTCCGTCTTCCTTTAATTCAATGTCAACAACTTCTTCTACGACACTACTATCCTTTACTATTTTTATTGCAGATTCAGTAGATACTGCAATGCCTTTTCCACCAAATCCTTGACCATGACATTCAATAGGAATCGTCTGTTCGTCACAAGTGCAATCTTTAGGACAAATAGTATACCTTGGTTTGCCTCCAGCTTCTTCTAATCCAATTGGTAACCAACCTTCGACATTTGCCTCCACTTCAAAATCTATCCTTTCAGAATTATATCCTGGAGTACTTGCAGAAGCTGTATAAGTTCCAATAGGCAAATCAGTAAATAAAACTTCACCATTTTCTGTTCCGGAACTTCTTATAACTTCGCCATCTTTCAAAATCTCTAGTTGTCCATTTCTGATGTATACCTTAGTCTGTGGGGCATATTTTTCTAGTAGTGCGATTTTTATACTACCTGTTGCTCCTTCTGGTGCTTTTATAAGAGCAACAGACACGTAGCCGGTAACTCCAGCCTTTTTTGTAAATTCTTTTTGGGCAGAAATATAGTTAGGAGCTTTCGCCGTGATTGTATAAACTCCCGGTTGAACATTTGAAAACACTGCTTGCCCTGTTTCATCAACAGAAACATCTTGCCATTCTGCTGGTATGTCTCGTTCACCGCCAATTGAACCATAAGCTAAGGTAACCTTAGCATCTGTTAAAATTCTGGTAGCATCACCGACTTGTTCAATAACTGCTATGTATAAAGTGTTGTCATCAATTATTTCAGGGTGTGAAGGCGCGTAGACAACATTAATTAAAACTAAAAAACTGATAAGAATTGATAATACAGTTACTAAGTATTTTCCATGCTCCATATTTAATTATTAATTCAGCTGGTATCTAAATAACCATCGATAACTTCAAAAAAGGTTAAAATGTATGTTGCATTCATAATTCCCTCTCACTGAAGTCCTGAGGTTTCTGGATCAAGACTAACGAAAGATTAATAATATGTAATAGCGCACATCAGTTAATAAACAAAGAAAAAGTGATTTTGATGGCTTATAAATTCATGTGGGGACAAAAACAATCAGCCATGATTGCGGAAGCAATGATCCTCAATTTTGCTGTTGATAATAACCAGTTTACGATCACCGAAAAGATCAATGATGTCATAAGAGAGCACAGCAAAGGGTTTTCTTACATCTATTTTTCGGAAGAGTCCATTAAAGATGGTTATTACAATGGCCAAAAATACCTTAATACCTTGGAAAGAAAAAAAATCTTTCATAGAATAGACACTACTATCAGAGGATTTCATAAGTTTACCAGAAAAACTCGTTCTAAAGACCTATCTACGTTAGATAACAAAGAGATATTTGGTTTTATGAAGGAATATCGTCATTATTTGATTTTTCTTCAGAAGTTATTTCGTGCAACAGATCCCAGTGGTACAAGGAGTATGGA
Organism: Candidatus Woesearchaeota archaeon; assembly: GCA_016187565.1. NCBI lineage: Archaea > Nanobdellati > Candidatus Woesearchaeota > Candidatus Woesearchaeota archaeon. The sequence goes on along the minus strand of JACPJR010000004.1, from coordinate 45,939 downwards.
AGATGAAATTAAAGGAATTTTGGGGAAGAATTATGGTACTGAAGAAACTGCCAAGCTGTTAGTTACGCTAACTACTCCACATGAATTTGACAAGACACAGGAAGAGATAAGGGATTGGTATAAACTTATTAAATTAAAGAAGAGATCAGACATTATTTTCAAAAAGCACATTTTCAAATACCCGGGTAATTTTAGCAACACCCTCTCTTATGGAGAAATGATCTCTTATTTGAATCGAAGATTAAAAAAAAGCAAGCCAGAGGAGATCAAAACGGAAATAGAAAAAATCCGAAATGCAAAAGAAGATACTAGAAAGAAACAATCCGAAATTTACAAACAATTTGCAGATACTGATCTCCAAGTCTTCTCGGAGACACTGCAGCATATAGCACTCGTAAGGTTTGAGTTGAAGCACGCGTGGAGCGGCTCAGAGACTTTGTGTTTGGACCTTATTAAAGAGACGGCTAAAAGAATAAATATTGACTTTAAGGAATTCTTCTGGGCTTATAATTTCACTGATATAGTCGATTATTTTGAACTTGGTCACACGCTAAGCAACCAAGAAATTAAGGAAAGAATGGAGTATTCTGTTGTTTATTACAAGAATGGAAAATTATTATATAAATATGGTAAAAACGCAAAAGAATATTTTCAAAGTGTGTATCGTACAGGGGAAAAAACATCTCTTAAAGGTCAAATGGCTAGCAAAGGCTATGCTACTGGCAAAGTAAAAATTATCCGCGTAGATGATCTAGCACAGTTTGAAAAAGATTTGAAGACATTCTGCAAGGGAGAGATTATCATTACAACAATGACTTCACCGATCATGGTTCCTTTAGCTGAGAAAGCAGCTGCTATCGTGACAAATGAGGGAGGAATATGTTCGCATGCCGCTATCATTGCAAGAGAGTTAAATATTCCCTGTGTGGTTGGAACGCATGACGCAACAAAAATATTCAAAAATGGCGATTTGATAGAAGTTGATGCCAACAAAGGAGTTGTACAAATTCTTAAGAGAAAAGTAATTATTTAGTCCTGTTCAATCGGTAAATTATTTCGATTAGCCTTCTGATCAAGAGATCAATCGATTCTAAAATAGATTTGTAGTTTTGAAGATATCTATAATATTTTACCGTACCTGGTATAATATCTTCGGCCTGTCTTTTTGCTATTGGAATAAAAGGATTAGGAACATCTAAGTCTACAAGCATGCTTCCCTCTGTACCATTAACAAATCCTTTTAAGGTAAACACTTTATAATTCTCTGAAGGGTACAATCTCTTAATGATATCTCTTACTTCTTTGTCGAGCGCTAAAACAAGATCTGCTCTTTGAATGTCAGAGTGAGTAATCTTTCTTGACCTATGATTCTCAAGTATAGTTGAAAGCCTATCTCCAATAACTTTTTTTATTTCTGGAACTGCTTCGAGACGTTGAGAGTCAATTATCCCTCTTGAAGAACAGGTAATACCACTCCAAAAACCACTAACTCTCTTCTTAAAATAATATTCGGCAGAAGGACTTCTGCACGTATTCCCTTTACAGACAAAAATAACTCTTTTTATCTTCGGGTTTTTGTTATGAAGATCCAGGTGAATATACCAATCTAAACTCATAGCACGATTTGTGCTTAGCAGATTTATAAACGTATGCCTTTAGAAACCGTATGTGCCCTCCATAGAAGTCGATAGTTGATAAACAGAAAAAAGAGAAAGAATAGCAATAAAAAATAAAGAATGAGACGTTGAGATAACGATTTATGCTCTCGTTACTTTTACTGCTTTTAATCCTCTATCTCCTTGCTCGACTTCAAAGGTAACGTTATCATTTTCAGTTATCGAAGTACCTTCTTTTAGTCCAGTCTGGTGGACAAAATAGTCCTTACTGTCCTCTCCGATAATAAACCCAAATCCCTTTGTTGTGTTAAAAAACTTTACTTTTCCTTTCATGTTCTCATCTCCATTGAGATATCCTCTCCTTTTCTGTTGCTGGTTGACAATCATCACAGTAATATTTTTTTACCTCTCCTTTATTAACCACAAACCTTTTTTTACACAGTTTGCAATACTTTATGATTTTATAATCCGCCATGTTTTTTTAGCAATATTCTACGCAAAAGTATTGACTTCAGCAGAAACCACGTTTTCACAAATTCTGGTAAACATAATTACCTATGTTAGAACCTTTGTGGTCTATGGTTAGCATAACAAGTTCTGCAAAAGACCGGCCTACCTTCGGTTGGCTTAAAAGGAACTTCACATTCGTTTCCACATTCAGAGCATGTAGCCTTGTGCATTTCCCGTTCTTCTGAACTAAACCCTCTTGGACGGTAATTGCTCCGAAAGCTATCAAAATTGCTGAAACCACGATCTTTTCGATCTTTTCCTTGTCGTTTATTGTTTCGTCCCATGATTATTATCTCACATCCGTATCAGAAAAACCATTCTTGAAGAGTAGAAATCGGCACTACAAAGCAAGAGTAGAATGTCCTGATTGAAAGCAGAAAGTAAGACCTCTTTATAAATGCTTCCCTTTTTTGCTATCGGTAATGTTCTCTCCTTGGTGGTCTATGTCTGCTTTTTCTATGCTCAAACCTCGGCCCTTGTCTTCTCTCTTTCCTCAAAAAAGGCACACGTTGAAAGTTTGGCATAGGTACCTTATGAACGAGTAAAGAGCGATCTTGGAGTACCCTTCCGAAATTTTCATGGTCTTGAGGAGCAAGCAGGGAGATAACCCTTCCTTTGCTTCCTGCCCGTGCTGTTCTTCCGATTCGATGAACATACTCTTTTGATGTTTTAGGAATGTCATAATTAACAATAAGGTCAACGTTCTTTATATCAAGGCCGCGTGCAGCAACATCACTTGCAATAAGGACATCGAGTTTACCTGCATGGAACCGTTCCATAACTTGTTTTCGTTGATTTTGTGATAGTCCACCATGCAATGTCTGCGCATTAAACCCTTGTTTCACAAGATTGCTGCTTAAACTGTCAACCATTCTCCGGGTTGCGCAAAAGACGATACTTAATCCACGTGCTTCGTGCTTTAATAAGTGAACCAGCAAGGAAAATTTATCATGGGAAGGAATATCATAATAATGCTGTATCAGCTGACTCTTGTCGACATACGTTTGCATTTTTACTTTTAGCGGATTGCGCATGTAATGGTGCACGATATCAAGAACATCCTGATCGATGGTTGCAGAAAAAAGCAATGTTTGTCGTTCTTTTGGTGTCTGCTGGATAATGTTCTTAACATCCTCGACAAAACCCATTTCAAACATTTTATCTGCCTCATCAAGAACGAGGATAGTAACTCGTGAAATATTGATTGTTCCTCGTTTCAAATGATCGAGCAAACGTCCGGGAGTACTCACGACGACATCTGCATACCGAAGCTGGTCGATCTGTGGGTTTATTGAAACGCCGCCATAAACCTCGACAATTCTGAGGGGCTTATATTTTGAGAATTTATGCATCTCTTTTGCTACCTGATTACAAAGTTCACGGGTGGGAACAAGGATGAGCAGTTGTATTCCTTTGCCTCGTACCACCTTTTCTAAGGCAGGGAAACCAAACGCAGCAGTTTTTCCTGAGCCAGTATAGGATTGACCAATAACATCATGGCCTTGCTGAATTAAAGGGATTGCTTTTTCCTGGATTTCGGTGAATTCCGAAAAACCAAGATCAAGGACAGCTTTCTCAAGTTCTGGTGATAATTTGATGGAAGTCGTGTTCATAGGGATACAAATACAAGGATCTTTTTAAATGTTCGTCTTTCATAAACCTTTATAAGACTTCCTTGATTACCCAGAGCATGAAAACAACGCTCTACCAACTGCTGATAGATGCAGATGCGCTTAATCAGAGATTAGCAAGAAGGATGCTTCATGATAAAATGTATGCACGACACGTTGGAGCATTGCCTCGTGACTCAGAGTTATCACTCTTTAAAATCCAAATTGATCCTCGTGAAGTGCAGAAAGGGTTGATGCGTGGTTATGAAACTAATCCTGTTTTTCGGGATGCTATCGAAGGTAGAAAGTCGATAGAAACTTCTTTAGATGAATTAGCTCAGCCAAACACAGGAATCAAGAAGTTTTTACCGAGAAGAAGAAATCGAACCTATAATGCAAGAATTGAGCAATTAGGAGAGTTAATTACTGAACCAAGTCACTTGCGTTCGTATGGTATATGGATGCCTGATAATGCTGTTACCACCACTTTAGGGACCATGGTATTAGCCCTGGGAATCGGCTATATGCTTACCCCTAATACTTTACCGGGAATCGACGCCGATTTTAGTTTACCAGCAATGGTTGCTTATCTGAAAACAAATAAGGCAATGATCACCGGAGGAGCAGTTGTTACATCGCTTGTTGGAGTCGTAGTAACTATGAAACGGTTTAATTCATTGCCCTCTGCTGAAGCAAAATATATAGACGCAAAAATTCAAGAGGTTTATGGAAAGTAACAATTACGAGAAGTAAAACAACAAAAGAAAAAGTTGATATCCAATTATGCTGATACTGGAGCTACGGATTTTGGTTTTGCCTTCTTTTTGGTTTTTGGAGTTTTTCCTTCATCACTTGGTTTTGTTGCTGGTTTTGCTTTGGAAGGCTCCCCAAGCGCATTTTCAAGGTTGCTTGCTTTCGCCTCAACAGCTACAGTCTCTTGTTTTTTGGTTGTCTTCTTTGGAGCCTTTTTCTTTGGTTCCTGAACAACCTTCTTTTTCTTTACTTTTTTCTGTCGTTCTTGAGCCTGCTTTGGTTTTGTATCAACAACGGTTATACCCAGTGTAGCAAATGCTTCTTTAACTTCCTCGTGAGAAGCCCCTTGAGCAAGCGGAATGGTTTGGTTAAGCGGATCAAGATGAAGAACATTGACTTTTCTTCTCCGTACTTGACCATCAACAAGCACATAATGGCTATCAAGAACATCAACAATAACGCCTTTACTTCCAGCGTCTCTCCCTGCAATTTTTACCACAAGTCTTCCGATGTCAAACATTTTTATTACCTCCATCTCTGGTCAGCACTCGCCTGCCTGTCACCAAGCAAGGGTCACGGCAAGAACTGAGATGATTTTTTCGATAACATAATAAAAAGACTACGCAGCTGAAACAGCACGCGCTTTTTCTTTGATATGATTTCGCATACACCTAGTACAGAGAACCCCACCAAAAGGCCTTTCTGGTCGTTTTTTTGTTTTGGGCATTTTTGCTGCTCTGAAGGGTAATTCTCTTGGAATTCCTTGAAGCGCTGCACCACAAACACCACAGTGAGCTATTTTTGGCCTTGGTTTTCGGTAACGAAGAACGGTTCTTCCACCTGGTGTTCGTACCTTTTTCCGTACCAAACTTCTTGATCGTAAATGACGTGCTGGCATAGATAATCACTTCTTGTGGGAATGAGAAATTACCATTGATTTATAAAGGTTTCGTGCAGAAAATAGAAAATTATTTAAACAAGTGTTCATAATACTGAACATATGTTCAATAAAATAAACATACTAAAGCTCTTTTTTGAAGAGCCTACTCGTGAATTTAATGTGCGAGAAGTTGCGAGGATAGTAAAGATTTCTCCAGCAACTGCAAGCAAAGAGCTCAAAGGGCTCGTCAAAAAAAGAATGCTTCATGAAAGAAAAGAGAGAATGCTTAACTTGTACAAAGCTGATTTAGAAAGTGATGCATGCAGAGACCTGAAGATTTATTATAACATTTGTAAAATGAAAAGCAGCAATTTAATAGAATCCTTAAACAACTTTTATTTAAAGCCAGTAATCATTTTATTTGGCTCTTGTGCTTCTGGCACAGACACGGAAACAAGTGATTTCGATTTATTAGTTATATCGGAAAAAACGAAAGAATTTCCAGATATCAAAAGCTATGAAAAAAAATTAAACCGAAAACTACAACTCTTTGTTGTCAGGGACGTTAAAGATTTAAAGAACGAACACTTAATAAATAACGTTTTAAATGGCATGTCCGTCCAAGGTAAGATAAAATGGATATAGACCAGTGCTTCAAAAAAGGCCTCATCAAGAAAACCAAAATAGATGGAGAATTGGTAAAATCCCTTGTTGAGATGGCTAACATAAAGAAAATAGCCGTAGAAACTGCAATTTTGAATGAAACAACTATCTCTGCATACGTCTCGCTTGCATATGATTCGCTGCGAGAAGTGTTAGAAGCTCTTTGCATCCTCAAGGGGTATAAAGTTTTGTCTCATATTTGTATCGGAGAACTATTAAAAAATATTCTTGAAGATTTTGACTATGATGAGTTTGACAGATTGCGATGGATTAGAAATAGTATAAACTATTATGGTCAGAAAATTGAATTTGAACAAGGAAAAGAAATCATTACCAAGATATTTAAGATAAAAAGAAAAATTGTCGAAAAATATTTGAAAGAAGGAGAAAACCTGGGATATTAACGTTTCAATTCCTCCCATGCCTTCATAACATTAAAAATAATATCTTCTCTAAATGCAGGCGCAATGATCTGAAGACCAACAGGGATTCCGTCGAGCCTTCCACAGGGAATAACCCCTGCACAAAGTCCGGCAAGATTGACAGGAATGGTAAATGCATCATAGCTGTACATTTCTTCTGGTTTCATAGGTGTTCCGATGGGAGGGGGCAATCGTGGGGTTGTTGGGGCTAAGATCACATCAACGGAAGCAAAAGCTTGGGCAAATGCCTGAGCAATAAGCTGCTTTACTGTTAATGCCTTTCGATAATATTTTCCCTGATATTCTGCCCGCGAAATCTCTCGACCACCAAGAATTCTTCGAAGGACTTCCTCGCCGCAGCTGTCTTCAATCTTTCTTCCATACTTTCGACCATCAAATTTTCTTGTGCCTGAAAAAAATTCAACATAGACCAATGGATAGTAGGTTTGTATCGCAAGATTAACATGAGGAAGGGCTACCGGGATAACCGTCGTTCCTGCACGCTGTGCAAGGGCTGTAGCTGCTTCTTCAACCATGGTATAAATCTCCTGCTCAATGCAGAGCGCCTTCAATTCTGGACTCAAACCGATACGTAAACCAGCAATTGGCTGAAAGACACTGTACCTCGGAACAGGACGATCAACACTTTTACTATCATACGAAGATTTTCCTGCAAGAACCTCCATCAAGACTGCTGAACCATAGACTTCTCTGCTTAAAGGCCCAATCTGATCAAGACTCATGGATAAATCAATCAATCCATAACGAGAAACTCTACCATAAGTCGGTTTTACGCCAATAATCCCACAATGGGATGCAGGATTTCGCAGAGAACCACCGGTATCAGAACCAATGGCAAGATCAGACATCTCAGCGGCAACTGCAGCAGCACTTCCAGAACTAGAACCCCCAGGAATTCTGCCTAAGGCAGCTGGATTGTTGGTATACCCAAAATACGAGTTTTCACCACTACTGCCACAGCCAAACTCATCACTGTTCGTTATCCCGAGAATGATGCCTCCTGCATCTTTGATTCGTTGAATAACCTCAGCATCATAAGACCCTTTATAGTTTGTTAAGGTATACGAGCTACAGGAAATGGTATACCCAATAACATTGATATTTGCCTTAACCGCGATACATAACCCAAGCAAGGGTTTGTCCTTTACCTCAGGCAAACGTTCATCCATATCCTCTGCTTCCTGCAGCACTCGGCCTTCATTGAGGTCGATAAACGCATTTATTTTTTTATTCTGCTTCCGAATTTGTTTAAGAAAATACTTGACATTATCAATGATCTTCACCTTTCCCGTCTTGATGTCCTCTACTTTCTTTTGAATGCTTGTCATTTTACCACGTCTTTTTTTCCGTTATAATATAATCCAGGTCATGCTTCGGAGCATTTTCAAGCATGCGTTCACGAAAATTTGGTTCAACAATTTGACCAGAAGAAAGTTCTGGTTTACGCAGGGCAGTTTTTTTATCATTCATGATCATGGTTTCTGGTACATCCAGTTGCTCAAGAGCTTTCAGAAACGTATCCATGAGCTCTTTTGCTTCTTGCTGAATGTGCTCTTTCTTTATTCGCTCAGTCATCATAACCACTCTCATAAACTATATCTTCCCTGAAGGTACTGTCGCAAGCATTTCTTTTATTTTTTGTTGAATTTCAGGGATATACAAAGCTGCAACATTACCTACAGCTAATTCCTCATTTCCACCACCCTTCCCTCCATACGAAAAGATGATCTGCTGCAAGCTTGTTGCACTTATTCCAGCATAACGAGAAACAATGACAACCATACATTGATCGCCATTACAATTAAAAAAACAAACAATACTTTTTTCCTCTCCTGTTTGCTTGGCATGGTCTATCAAAAGCTTTTTTTCAACACCATTATAGGTTGCAGTATACCATTGAATGTCTCCAATATGAACAACAGGAACCTGTTGTAATTGCTCTTTGGAAAGCTCACGATATTGTTCTTTTAATGTTTCATGGTTTGCTTTTACATTGCGGAGCGTGTCGAGAATATTCTCCTGCTGACATCCTAATATCGTTCCTGCCTGGCGGGCAATTTTTGAAAGCTCATACAGCGGGGACATAACCTCAACCGTAAACCGTATTTCATAACGATTTTTACCTAAGGAATTGTATCGAGTAATCAAGATATAACCAACACTTCCCGTAGTATCGCAATGCGTACCACTACAAGCACTCTTATCAAATCCTTCTACCTCAATGATACGGACAGGATCAGCTTGAATTCTTTCTGCATTTATTCGAATAGCTGGATCTGTTTCTGCAGTCTTTCTGGGCAGAGAGTACGTAAGGATCTTTCTGTTTTCCCCGACAATAGTATTCGCAGTTGCCTCTGCTCGAAAAAGTTCCTCCCAGGTTAATCCAGCAGTAGTGTCAACAAAAAGCTTCGTTTCCTGTTCACCCAGCTGGATCTTTGCAAGCCCTAGATCTTTTTTCAAGAGCTGGAGACTTCTGAAAAATATATGCTCTGCAGTGTGCATCCGGGCAAGGAGTATTGTGGTCATGGGTAGAGGGAATGTATTGTTATTAAAAATATTTTTGAAGATTGTTGCTCATGGTTGTTCATCCACCAGTTTCTGGAGAAGCATTTTGACCTCTTGTGGAGAGGCTTTTCCTTTGGTCTGCTTCATCACGTGGCCTATCATGAAATTGAGTGCATTTTCTTTTCCTGCTTTATAATCGACAACAGCTTGTGGATTGGCTGTAATTGCATCACGTGCAAACTGTGTAAGTTCATCCTGCCCAGAAAGTTGTCCTAGCCCCTCAGTTTCGATAACCGTACGGACATCAACATCTTCATGGACAAGACGTTCGAGAAGTTTCTTTCCTACAGACTCAGTAATTTTCTGCTGTGCAACAAGCGTGATAAGGTCTGCAAAATGCTCAAGATTCAGGTGGAGTTCATCAAGTTCAAGATTATTGTAATTGGCAACCCGTAATACCTCTCGCCGTAACCACTGCGCAGTTTTTTTAGGATCGCAGTGGTATTTCACAACAAGCTGCTCAAACCAGTCTGCCAAAATAAAGTCAGAACATAATACCTGTGCGTCATCCTGAGAGAGTTTATACGTACTGGTGAAAACAGCCTGCCGTTCGTCAGGATTTCGAGGACACCTTGCGCGATAATCATCAATTTGTTTATTGCTCAATGAAATAACCGGGAGATCAGGATCGGGAATGAACATATAGTCTTCTGCTTTTTCCTTTGTTCGCATAAACAGGGTCTTCTGTCGTGCCTCAGACCACATCCGTGTATGATGCGTTATTTCTTTCCCTTCTGCCACTTCTTTTTGCTGTCGCGCAATCTCATAGCGAAGGGCTGCAAGTATATGGGCAAAGGAATGGATGTTTTTTATTTCAACGCGCTGATAATCGGGAGCTACAGAGACATTGACATCACTTTTTATTCCCGACGATCGCTCAATAATATTGAGATAGCTCAAGGTACTCATGAGCTTTTTGATCCATGCATCAACGTGAAGAGGATCAGTAAATTCAGGTTCAGTCACCATTTCAACTAACGGAAATCCAGAACGGTTGTAATCGACTCTTCCTGTCTTTGGGTCCCACCGTGCAGGGTCTTCTTCGAGATGAACTTCGGTAATGCCAATTGAAGAAAACATGCCCTTTACACCAACGGGATTGGAATATGACCCTGAGATCGTGCGTTGATATCCTGAGGGAAGATCTGGCCAGGAATAGTGTTTTCGCTGAAAAAGAAGCTTGGTGTTTATCGTACAGCCAAGCATGAGTGCAATAGACATGATTTTATCAATTGCTTCCTGATTCGGAAGCATAGGCTTTGCTCCTGGTTGACTGGTACAAATCGGACAGATATGAGTATTTGGCTTGGCAAGCGGATCGATCCGACAGTTACAGAATAATTTTGTCTTATTTTCTAATTTCAGGTAACCGTGCAATTCTAACCCGATCTTTATTGTTGCATGCTCCATAAGCATCAGAAGTTGTCATGTGGATTTAAAGTTTTTGGCGATTAAGCTGTTGCTCGGATTTTTCAAGAGAAATCCGACACTACCAGCCAAACACGTGAAAATGCGGGCATTTTCATGAACAAACTTTCATAATCTTACAGAACTTTAATAATGACTTCATAGTTTTTTCACGATTCTTCATATCGCAATAAAATATTAATTTTATTCGGTTACTTAGAAATATAATCAGCAGCTCAATTTCTTTATTAACATATCTAGCGATCTTTCCATCGCCAAAGTCCTCAACCGTTAATTTTTTCATTTGAAAATCATCTTTTGGATCTTCAAAGAATAAAGTATAGTACGTTTTCATATCATAAGATTTTCCATTAAATTCATATTCTCCTTTATTGACTTTAGCTAATCCTATATCTACTATGAAGTCCTGCAAATTTTCTAAAAAAATTTCAGATTTTTCAATATCTAATTCATTATAATTATCTTCATTATTCACCTTTTTAATATAAATTTTATTTTTCGCTTCCATAATAATGTTTTTACCTTTTTTGTAGTTCTTTCAGCAATGATGAGATGATTTCCTCAGAGCAGACATTCCAAAATTCTAGAATTTCTTTCGCTTGTGCTACGGTAACTTTGAATCCACGATAATTGGTGTCATTTCGAATAGTTTTAAAACGGCTAAGATGGTTAAGTCGGACTTTTTCTTTAATATCCATTTCTTTTAGAATTTCCATACTCACTTCAGGATTTCTTGGTTCGTATCCTAGAATCCACCATCGTGCATCTCCTAATTGTCGTATAGATTCGTAGGATTCTCGAAAAATAAGAATGGCACTTTGTTCTGTAAAGAGTTTTGAATAAATAGTTCAAGGTACTTTTTTGTAACTTTCGGTTTCATTATGTAACATATGTTACAAATAGGAACTATTTAAGGCTTTCGCTGATGATCGGAGAAAGACAAAAGCGATGGAAAGGCATTGCTGAATATGGAAAACCGTGAGTAGAGATTCAAGCGTTTTTCAAAATTTTGTCGAGCTCAAAAGTAAGCAATGAAACCTGCTTCTCGGTTTCATAAATTACCTCTCCTTGCTCAAAAAAATTGATAAGACGAATCACGCCTCCCGTATCTAATAACGTTGATTATCATAACTGTCAACCCACTCGAAAATCTCCTGCTCAAGATCGGTCACGGCAAACATTTCTGTGCCATGGCCTGCATTGGTATATTCTTGGAATTTCTTTTCTCCGGTTGCAAGTTCGTAGAGTTCTTTTGTTGAGTCATAGGCATACTCGTCTTCAACACTGGCTGCCAAAAACACCTGTCCATGATACTGTTGCATGGATTCTTCCGTAGTGATCCCTCGGTAAGATAACCCCGGAGAAAGAAGTACAAGATTACTGATAGTTGTCTCGTGTGTTGCAGCATATTGAAGGGCGAGATTAGCACCAATGCTTGCTCCCATAAGCATACGAGGAACATGCTGTAGTTCATCACGCTGTTCTGCAAAAGCCATTGCAGCTTCTACATCATGAAGGGCAGCAGCAAACTCAGCATCAGAAAAAGTACGCCATGCTATGGTTTTGCCGTTCTGAAGAATACTTTCACCATGTCCTCTTAAATCAATGGCAAGAACGCCATATCCATCTTGTTGGAACTGTTGCGCAAAGGTATGCCAATCTTCTTTATCCCTTCCAAGCATATGCAGTAAGAGGATAAAGGCTTTTGGTTTTTCGACAACATAATACGTTCCATGAATACTAACACCATCAGTAGTCATAACATTCACCTGCTCAAGGGAACGATCTTCATGCTCATCAAATTTTTTTGCATCTTCACCATTCCCTTGCAGGCTGTCGTTATTATTGACACAGGTATCACAAGTTTGGAGATCTGAGGGTTGCTGTTTACAACCCTGCACTACCAAAAGCATGACGAGCATCAGCCCTAGAATTGTTGACTCCAGAAATGATGTCATAGTTTCCTTCACTCTGCATCGTTAAGGGTTTGCGTTATAAAAATCTTCCGAAAATTATCCAGAAGATAAAGAGGATCGCAGAGACAACGAGAACAATGGTCAGTAAGGTCTTATCATTACCAAACCCAAACGGAATGGGACCGATAAATCCGCCCACAGCTATCTTGCTATTTCCTTCCTGACTTCCTGTTTTGAGTTGGGCAAATGATCCCACAAATACAAAAATCATGCCGAGGAAGATAAGAATGATGCCAAGAGTAACAAGTCGTTCCATAATGCCCATGACGGGGATACACTATTTAAATATTTTGGAGGTGGATAACACAGGAGATGGAAAACACCAACCAAACATATATAAATGAGTTATCATTTCTGATAACTTGGTAATATGGATCCATGTATTCTTATTCCGGAGCGAGAAACATCTCAACTTAAAGGAACGGTTGCACGCAGGTTATACACGAAAGGATTAAGTCAGCATGAGATTGCACATCTGCTCTCCACAAGCCAACCTATGGTGAGTAAATACCTTTCTGAGAAAAACAATAAAGAAAAATCTCTACAAGTACAACATATTGCTGAACGTATTCTGGAGCAAAACCGGGTTTGTTTTACGACGCTTATTACGACACAGCAACCGTCTCTTGAAAAAGAGTATTTTTTAGTCACGAAAGAACAGATGTTAACTGACGAGAAACAGCAGATTATTGATACTATCCTTTCTGCCATTGTTTTACTTCAGCAAAAAAATTGCATGAAAATTGTTCCTGAAGTCAAGATGAATATTGCTATGGCCTTACCGTACGCAAATTCTCGAGAAAATGTTGCTTCACTACCCAGTGGGTTGATCTTTGTCAATCAAGAACTACGAACCTACTTACAACCTGAGTTTGGGACCAGTAAACATCTCGCAACCGTACTGCTTGCGCTGAAAAAAAAGTCATCGGATATGCTCAGTATCATGAACGTGAAATATTCACCATGGCTTTTCCGTAAGATCAAAGAAAAAAGATTACGATACATCATACTTGACAAAAAATATGAGATTCATCACTCGCTGGAAAGCAGCATAAAACCACTAAAACACGTAGATGTACTCATCCATCGAGGATCCTTTGGTATTGAACCTATGGCGTACTTTATTGGCCATAATGCAATCGAAACGGTGAAAAAATGTTGTCAGATGCTTCCCGATATTCACGACAAGCACTCGTCTTAGGAACAAAAGAACAAAAAAAATTAGAAAGGGCAAGGGTTGTTATTGTAGGCATTGGAGCATTAGGGAGTGTTACTGCAGAACTTCTGACACGAGCAGGCATTGGCCATCTCAGCATCATTGATCGTGATGTTGTTGAAATGACCAATTTACAGCGACAATTACTCTACACGGAAAAAGATATTGGTAAACCTAAAGCACAGGCCGCTGCAGCACGGTTGCGACACATCAATACTTCTCTACGTATCCAACCTTTGGTCATGGACCTTAATTTTCAAAATGTCCATGCTTTACTCAGCAAACATGATCTGATTCTGGACGGAACAGATAACCTCTCCACACGATTTCTTATCAATGAATATGCCAGAAAAACAGGGATGTCGTGGATCTATGCAGGTGCAATCCAAGACCACGGAACAATAATGGTTATAACACCGAAAACGCCGTGCTTTCGTTGCATCTTTGAAGAAACAAACCAGATTGAAACCTGCGACACGGTTGGCGTATTAAATACCATAACGACAACAATCGCAGCTCTTCAAGCACAAGAAGCATTAACAATCCTTACCGAAAAGCGTACAGGAAACGGCACAGAACAACGCTTGCTTCATATTTCACTACGTCCTCTCCACATTGCAAGCATAAAAACGAAAAAAGACGTCCATTGTCCGGTTTGTCAAGGAGAATATAGCTCTCTTGAAGGAAAACAAGAGCCGAAGGTCATACAGCATGAATGTTCTGAAATTTACTCTTTTTTTCGAGATGATATTTCCATTCCAGCTCTTCGCAAAAAACTAGAAAAAATAGCTCCAAAAAAAGCTCCAGTAAAAGGAACTGATGACTATCTGTTTTTTCAGAATATGTCTATTTTTGCCAACGGAAAAGTGCTTGTGAAAGCAACCTCACTACACCATGCAAAAGCAACCATTGCAAAGTACCTTGGAATGTAGGCAATCATTTGACCCTGAACTCATTGGGGAAATACTTAGAAAGAAGAGCGAGTTTCAGGTAGAGGGTGTACTCCAGAAAGCTGAGCATCTTCATCAGCTTTCATTAGAGGAGATTGCATTCCTGTTACAATGTTCCCATGCTCGGGAGAGGGAACTTCTCAAGAAAACAGCATCAATGGTAAGGGAAAAGCACTTTGGTAAACGAGTTACGCTTTTTGCGCCATTGTATGTCTGCAATGCCTGTATCAATGAATGCTCGTATTGCGCATTTCGGGCAAAAAATACTGCACTGAAGCGCATAATCTTACCTGCTGAGGACGTTGTGAAAGAAGCAAAAGTCCTTGAACAACGGGGATTTCAACATATTTTATTGGTGTTTGCAGAGCATCCCATTATAGCAAGTCCTGAACGAATAGCGCTGTACACCAAAGCAATTAAAGAAAACACCAGCATTCGTACCATCAGCATCAATAGTGCTCCGTTTTCTGTTGAAGGATTTACAACCCTTGCAAGAACGGGCATATATTGCTATTCTATCTTTCAGGAGACCTATCATCAGAAAACATATACACAGCACCATGTGAGTGGTCCAAAAGCCTCGTATGAGTCTCGGTTAGCAATGTTTGACCGAGCCATTAGTGGGGGCATCCAACGGATTGCAGCAGGAGTCTTGTATGGATTATATGATTACCAGTATGAAACCCTTGCATTAATCGCTCACCTGAAAATACTTCAAGAACAGTACAACATAATTATTAAAAGCATTTCAGTGCCGCGGCTAAAGCCTGCATTAAATTCTGTTGTTTCTGTTCATCCCCCTTATCCAGTAAGTGATCAAGATCTTCAAAAAATAATTGCTGTGCTGAAGATTGCCCTTCCTACCGTAGGCATTACACTTTCAACACGAGAACCAGCAACATTACGTGATGAACTCCTCCACTGGGGAGTTACCAGTATGAGCGCCGGGTCATGTACTAATCCTGGAGGTTATACAAAGCAAGAGGCAGACAATGATGAGCAGTTTAGCCTTGCTGATCGTCGCTCGGTCGAAGAGGTAATGGCAGCAATTGAACAGGAAGGATTCATGCCTTCATTTTTTCCACCATAAGCTATTTGGTGATTCTATGATGCATACGATCTCTTCGCTCACGGAAAAATCCATGATAACAACAGATATCGCTATTATTGGCGGTGGAAATATTGGTTTGGCAGTAGCACATGAACTTTCTCGTCACGGTTACAAGGTCATGGTGCTTGAAAAGAACAAGATCGGAAAAGGAGCTACCTGGGCTTCAGGAGGTATGCTTAGGCCATTAACTGAATGTACCGAAAATAAAAAAATGCTCTCACTTGCATTAGAGAGCCATGCGCTTTACCCACGTTATGTACAGAAACTAGAGCAGGAAAGTGGTGTGAGTCTCGGATATCAAACAACGGGTTCTCTCATCCTTGCCCAATCACCAGAAGCCTGGAAAAAACTACAGGTATGGCATCGTCGTGTATCTGCTATCAACAATACGCCGCATTTATTATCATCAGTAGAGATACAGCATCAGGAACCACTCCTTGCTCCTCAGCAAGGCGGACTCTTTATGCCTCTTGATCACTGGTTAAATAGTAGAAAATTAGTAACTGCATTAGCTCTTGCAGCAACCAAGCAGGGTACGCTTATTAAGGAAGAGATAACTGTTGAAAAAGTTATTACAGAGCAGAAAGGGATTTTGCTCGAAACAACTAACGGAAAAATTCATACACGAAAAGTCGTTAATTGCGCAGGAGCATGGGCAAGCCTCGTAACACCAGAACTTCAAATCAAGCCCATCAAAGGCCATATGTTGCGATTGGATGCAAAAGGATTATCGATAAACCATATCCTCTGCCACGATGATTTGTATATTGTTCCACAGGTTGATGGTTCTCTCATCATTGGATCAACAACCGAAGATGTTGCGTTTGACATCTCAATAAAAAAAGAAACGATTATGCAATTACGAGATCATGCAGTCGCTCTTGTTCCTAGACTAAATAATTGTCCGGTCATCGAAGAATGGATTGGTTTCCGTCCACACAGTCCTGAGGGAATACCTTTTCTTGGGAGGTTAAGGAAAAACTATTTTGTGGCTACAGGTCATTATCGAAACGGTATCCTGCTCACGCCAATGACTGCACGCTTGATCGCTGAACTTATTTTCGAGGAAGATAATAAGAAGTTTACCCCGTCTTATGCGTATGAAGGAGGATAAGGTATGAAACTCATGATTAATGGAGAAGAAAAGCAATTGGTGGTTGATACGGTTGCAACATTATTAGGACAGTATAAGGTAGAAGCAAAAAATGTGGTTGTTGAGATCAATAAAATCATTGTACCTCGGGAAAAATTCTCCGAATGGAAACTTCATAGAGGAGATACTATTGAAATTGTCAAGATGGTAGGAGGTGGTTAGTATGACCTTACGTATAGGTTCCCATACATTTGCATCACGATTGTTTGTAGGTACGGGAAAATACAGCTCATTCGAGGTAATGCGAAAGGCACTCGAAGCGTCTGGTACTGGATGTGTTACCGTGGCAATTCGACGAGTAAACCTTAATAATCCACAAGAAAACTTGCTCCAGCATCTTGATCTCAAGCGATATGTGCTTTTGCCAAATACTGCAGGATGTTACACTGCTGAAGAAGCTATTCGTACGGCACGACTCGCACGAGAAGTATGCCAAACCCCGCTCATTAAATTAGAAGTCATTGGCGATCAAAGCACCTTAATGCCAGATACACAAGCAACGCTTGAAGCAACAAAAGTCCTTGTTGCCGAAGGATTTACTGTCCTTGCCTACACGAATGATGATATTGTTGTTGCTAAAAAATTAGAGCAGATTGGAGCTGCTGCGGTCATGCCTTTGGCAGCTCCCATTGG
The DNA here is from genome assembly GCA_016187565.1 of Candidatus Woesearchaeota archaeon. Lineage (NCBI taxonomy): Archaea > Nanobdellati > Candidatus Woesearchaeota > Candidatus Woesearchaeota archaeon. The sequence goes on along the minus strand of JACPJR010000004.1, from coordinate 28,432 downwards.
TTCAGGTCAGGGAATTCTTAATCCGCTCACGATCAGTTTTATCCGTGAACAAATACAAGTTCCGGTTATTGTCGATGCAGGGGTAGGAACTGCTTCTGATGTAGCTGTTGCACTAGAGCTTGGTGTAGATGGTGTTTTACTTAATACAGGAATCGCTCTTGCCAAAGACCCGATAAAGATGGCACTTGCCATGAAGCATGCTGCAGAAGCTGGGAGACTAGCATACGAAGCAGGACGAATGTCCAAGAAATATACTGGCTCTGCAAGTAGCCCAAAACAAGGAATGATCGTATGAGTACAAAACACCAGAGTGTGAAGAAAAGTATGAAACGTCATTTAATGATGAGAGAACGTTTGACCAAGGGAACATTGTATCTGGTCACTGAATCAAATCTAACAAAAGGAAGAACGAATGAGGAGATCGTCAGTGCAGCAATTCGTGGTGGAGTGGGTATTGTGCAATTGCGAGAAAAAGAATGGGACAAAAAAAAGTACGAAGAGGAAGCAAACAAACTCGTGAAGATCTGTCATGACCATAACGTGTTCTTTGTGGTCAATGATTACCCTGACATTGCCCTGCGAGTTGGAGCAGACGGACTTCATGTAGGTCAAGAAGATATGCCTCTTGTAAACGCCAGAGCAATTGCCGGACAGCACATCATGATTGGAAAATCAACCCATTCTCAGGAACAAGCCCTTGCTGCCCAAGCAGAAGGTGCAGATTATATCAGCATTGGACCTGTTTTTCCGACACGAAAAAAGCCACATCCTGTAGGAACCAACCTCATCCAAACTGTTAGACCATTCCTCAAGATACCCTTTGTTGCTATCGGTGGCATTAAATTACATAATCTCCCTGAAGTTCTCAATGCAGGAACAAGGAACATAGCAGTTATCTCTGCGATAGTAGAAGCAGAGGATGTTGAAGAAGAAACAAGAAATTTTGTCAGGCAAATCAAGAATGCGGATTAGAACTGTTCAGAAACAGTTCAAAAAACAAACAAAACAAGAGAAACGCAATATTGGAAGGTGGTAGTTATGGAAACACTTGGACTTATCATGATCGTTGGGACGGCATTACTCTTTGCAGCAGCAGGTATCTTCTACAGCAAGAAGCGAGAACTAGACATTGAAAATATTGAGCAGTTTGTTATTGCGCGAAATCACTATAGGGCTGGTGCGCTCACCGCAACCATTGTTGCGACAAGTATGGGAGCGTGGATTTTATTTTCGCCTGCTGAAGCAACTGCTGTCGCTGGTATCATGGCCTTGATTGGCTATGCTCTTGGCAGTGCTGCTGCAGTATTCATCTTCATTTGGGTTGGTAAACGATTAAGAGAACTTATGCCGCAAGGGCACACCCTAACTGAGTATGTCTGGCATCGTTTTGGCAAAGGCATGTATGCACTTGTTCTTATCGTAACGGTTTTATACATGGGGGTGTATCTTGCTGCAGAATTAACTGCGATAGCAGTAGCTTCCCAGATGGTTTTTGGCATTCCACTTATTCTTACAGCAACGGTTGTTGCATTAGGAGTGGTTACCTACACAGCAATGGGTGGGTTAAAAGCAGTAATCTTTACTGACATGCTACAGTTTTCTATGATCCTTCCTCTCCTAGCAATTCTTTTTGTAACAGGGGCATTCCTTGTCCGTGGACTTCACGTTGTGGAACAAATCAGCACCAAAGCACCTGAACTGTTGTCATTAACCCACCTGCCAGGCATCGAGTACGGCTTAACGCTCATTGTTGCTATTATTGGTGCAGAATTGTTTAATCAGACAAACTGGCAACGTGTTTTTGCAGCACAAACAACAAAGACCATGCAGCGATCCTTTTTTGGGGCAGGACTGCTCATCATACCCATTATTCTTGCTGCAGGATTATTTGGGTTGTTTGCCGTAGCCCATGGTGATGCCCAAAATCCCTCAGTTTCCTTATTTACCTTTTTGCTGGCTCTTGCTCCTGGTTGGTTATTGGTGGTAACGCTCATGTTAGCGGTTGTTTTAGTGATGAGTAGTATGGATAGCCTGTTAAATGGCTTGGTAAGCCTCTTTACCGTTGATTTAGTACGGCTCTATCCAAAAGCAAATCAACAAAAGATGTTGAGCAGTGCAAAATGGTTTACCCTTGTGCTCGCTGGCCTCACGGTTCTGGTGGCAATCCAAGGATACAGTGTGTTGTATCTTTTCCTCATTGCTGATTTGATCTGCCTTGCTGCAGCAGTGCCAACTATTTTCGGGCTCTATGCCAAACGCTATACCGGCCTGCATGCATTTCTTGCAACAATAGCGGGAATCGGTGCTGGTGCAGCTTTTTTCCCGTCTCCTGACTTCAGCACTGGAAGTTTGTTCTGGTCATTTGTTATTGCTGCACTTGTACCTCTTGTTTTGTCGCTTATCTCTATGATGCTCACAAGGACAGCATACGATTATAGTACTCTCCGGGCAAAGGTGATTGTATGGAACAAAAACAACAACCAGTAAGGCCCTTTAGAAAGCCAGTAAACGTTTCTCAACGCTTATGGAACCAGAATAAGGATCTGGCTGTAGCATGCCTGCATCATCCCTTTGTCCAGGGGATACAACACGGAAATCTAGAACGAGCAGCATTTCAACGCTACATTGCACAGGATGCATTCTACCTACAAGCCTTTCGCAAAGCCTATGCCCTTGCTCTGGCAAAATGCAGTGAAGAACATGCACCCTTACTTTATGAACTTATGGGAGGAGTGCTTCAAGAATTAAAGCTCCACCATACCTACAGTCAACAATGGGGAATCAATCTCAAGGAGGTCAAACCTCTTCCGGCTTGCCAAACCTACACTGATTTTCTTATGCGCGTTGCCTGGCAAGAAGAGGTTGGGCATATTATTACAGCCATGGCTCCCTGCATGTGTCTGTATGCATGGCTGGGACAAGAAGTTGCAAAAACAAAAGTTCCTAGTAATCCCTATCAATTATGGATTGATACCTATGGAAGTGAAGCAATGCAGGAACTCAAGAAAAAGATGGAATTTCTGCTTGACAGCCTCGCACAAGACAGTCCTGAGATGAGAGGCCTGTATCGTTATGCCATGCAGTGTGAACTCGCCTTTTTCCAAGCACCATTGGGATAAGAGCAAAAAAAAACACAAGAAAACAAAAGATTTATGAAAAGATCTCTCTTTACAAGAAAGAATTACCATGAGAATAATATTACAATATCGTCCGATCTATAATCAGAGTGACAGAATTGTCAGTGCAAGAGATGCTGCCACCCCCCTAACAAAAACACTAGACGTCCGAGATGGCACTGATATTGCAGATCTTCTTCCAAGAATTCATGGAAGGGGATTAGCCCTTTGGAGTGAAATACTTGAACGGCCTTATGGAGATTACGTAAACCATGGCGGACTTCAAGCTGGTGAGGTATATGATATTCTTTCGAGCAACGTACCAAAAACTATAAACTTTATGAAGAGCTAATCATTGTTTTATTTTTCTTGAGAGCAGGATTTTTAAAGATCCATGCGTTTACTCATCACATGACTGAACAAAAAGCATTGTACGGTGTTCGTGTGGGACATATTTATTTCGTAGGCATAGGTGATGCTGGTTTCAGGGTCGATTCACGAAGACAACAATTGATGCTAGAGGGTGTCAGGGTTAGGGCACTAGCAGATCCTGTAGTAGGAATGACTCCTCAAAGCGCTTATATGTTGGATGAAGGATACCTACGGAACATGTTTGATTATCGTCCTGATAACGATCGTATCCCTTCGGTAACCTTTACTAGGAACGGCATAGACCAAGTAGTCGATTTTGCATGGAGAGACTTGCAGGAACCTGAAACGCCTGCTCGAGCTGAGTCTCCTGTTCAACCTCCTAGAGCCAGGTCCCGTGGTGAGTCACATGACGAGCATCCGGGAAGAATCCCGTTGTCAATAATTCCTCGGTGGATGAGAGATCTTATTCGGTGATAGCCTTCCTGACTTAGTCTATTTCATTGGGATTGGAAGAGATAAGGGCACATCCGACAGCACCACCGAAACCTCTTTTGATAACTACGCATTAATGATGCGAGAAAATAAGAGGGATGGTGGCTTTGGCATGCCTGAAACACTCAAAACATTTCCACAAATGCCACCAGAGATACCATTGGTACTGTATAACAGCCATTAATCCCTCATCTCTACTCTTATTGTTGCATCATGTCCATCATACTACCGCTTCTTTCCATCATGGAATTAGCCGTATCTTTCATTATTAAACCGCTATCCTCAAGTTCCTTCCCTTGTTGCATCATCTCAGTATCATTATAACTCATTCCTTTCTGTTGCATCATTTGTCCCATGCTCATCATCATATTACCCATCTGCATCATGGACTGGCCTTTCTCGTTCATCATCGACGCTGTTTCTTGCATGTACGCTGGCGAGTAAGATTGACTACTTTTACCGATCAAAAATCCAATAACTCCACCAACAAGCAAAGCAAGAATTACCCAGACGATCAAATTATTCTCTTTCATCATTCCACCTCTTTTATCATCAAACTAGCTACTGACAATCAACAAGATCAGGTATATAAATCCTACGATTTTCTGCTCCTTTAGTTGTTTCTCGTCCGTAGGGTTATATCCTTATTTTTCTAAAGAACAAAGCTCCAACGATGACCATCGCCAGAGTAAATCCTCCGAGGACAAGAAAGCTGAGCAATGGATTTATTGAAGACGAACCAAGGAGGCCATACCGTATTCCCTCAACGCCATAGGTTAAAGGATCTATCATGGCAAGGAATTTCAACACTCCAGGAAGGCTATCGAGAGGAAAGATGGCACCGGAAAGCCCAAAGAGTGGGAAGACCATAAAGTTCATAATCAGATGGAATCCATGCATGTCCTCCATTTTTGATGCAATTGCAATGCCAAGTGCGGTAAAGGCAAGTCCAATAAGGATCATAAATCCAAAAGCAATTAAAAATCCATACATGCTGATATCTTCTAGACCTATAAAGAGCGAAATGATGAGAATAATCATTCCTTGGATAAATGATGCTGTTGCTCCACCAAGTGTTTGACCTAAAACAATTTCAAAGCGAGAAACAGGAGCAACTAGTGTCTCCTTAAGAAACCCAAACTGTTTATCCCAGATGATTTGGATCCCAGAAAAAATAGAGGTGAACAAAACACTCATCGAAATAATCCCTGGAACAATAAATCCGACATACCCTTGTTCAAAACCAGGAATAGTTATCACTGCATTGAGTCCAAAACCAAGAATGAATAAAAAGACCAATGGCATGCCTAAGCTGCCGATAATTCTACTTTTAGAACGAAGATAGCGTTTGATGTTTCTCAACCAGATCGTGTAGATAATATCCATATTATCGTCCCCAAATTTTTTTTGTCAGCCGCATGTGGTCTTTTACCGTAGCCTCTTCCTCCCGAATAGTCTTCCCGGTAAAATGGAGAAAAACATCCTCCAGTGTGGGCTTATGAATAGCTATTGTTTGAATTAAAAGGTTATTGCTGTTTGCGATGTTAACAATCTCTGCGATATGTTTCTCAGCGCTCTCTAGGGTTATGCTCACAGAACCATTATGAACCTTAACTTCGTGAACCCAGGAAAACGAACCTACCAGAGATTGCATCTGATCTGCATGAGGTGTTTCAAGAGTAATAACATCACCGCCAATGGTGTTTTTGAGCGCAATAGGGCTATCGAGGGCTTTAATTTCTCCTTTGTCGATGATTGCAACCGTATGACAAAGCTTATCTGCCTCTTCCATATAGTGGGTGGTGAGAATAATCGTAATATTTTTCTCCTGATTCAATCGCTTGATGTACTCCCATAGATGATTTCTGGTCTGTGGATCTAATCCAAGGGTAGGTTCATCAAGAAAGAGAACCTTTGGTTCATGCAACAATCCTCTTGCTATTTCTAAACGCCGCCTCATTCCTCCGGAGAACGTTTTAACGAGAGATTCTTTTCTTTCACTGAGTTCAACAAGTTGCAGAAGTTCGTGTATTTTTTTCTCTCGTACTCTGTTGGGTACACGATACAATCTCCCATGAAAATCCATGTTTTCATATGCAGTAAGTTCCTCATCCAAGCTTTGATCTTGAAAGACAATACCAATTGATCTTCTTACATTCGCTGGGTCATGGATTATATCAAATCCGTTCACAAGAGCCGTACCCGACGTAGGTTCGAGCATTGTTGCCATCATTGAGATCGTTGTTGTTTTACCCGCCCCATTAGGACCAAGTAAACCAAAAATCTCACCGTACTTGATACTAAACGAGAGATTATCAACAGCAACTAATGCATTAAACTTCTTTGTTATATTTTTGACCACTATTGCATACATCGTATCGGTCCCCTGCTCTCAAAAAAAGTCTGTCTGGTTTATATTTTGAAGTAGATCGTACAATATCCTTTTTGTTATAAACATTTCGTTTCAACTATGAACTCCAACCAAAAGAATTATAATTTGCTTACCATCATCCTTACTCATGGCAGAGATAGTGTTGTTCATGGTTGTTCTTCTCATAGGCATAGTAACAGGATTTTTCGATTCAATCGTTGGAGCCGGGGGTTTAATTTCTGTTCCCTCATTACTTTTTCTTGGCCTTCCTCCACAAATAGCGATAGCAACTGATAGATTTGGAAGCCTTGGTCAACGATGTGCTGCATTATACCAATTTTGGAAAACAAAAAAGATTGTCTGGAAATATGTACCACTCCTCTCAGTCATAGCCTTGGGAGGGGCTTTAATTGGTGCAAATCTGTTACTAACCATTGACCCACAACTTCTTGAAACGATTATTGGGATACTTATACTCGCGGTATTACCATTTCTTTTTTTAAGGAAAGATCTTGGTATAAAATCAATAAAACCAAGCACATCGAAGAGGATCATTGGCTTCATTATGTACTTGGGCATCACGATTTTCTCTGGATTCTTTGGTCAAGGAACTGGTCCCATGTACGTTTATGTGTTAACTTTTTTCCTTGGGCTTACCGTCGTAGAAGTACTTGCAACCAACATCATCCCGGGAATGGTACTGGCGGTATCATCACTAATACTCTTTGCATCGCATGATCTTATCAACTATACCTTCGGCGTAATATTACTTATCGGCATGGCTATTGGTGGGTATATTGGTTCTCATGCTGTGCTTAAAAAAGGTGATCAATGGGTGAAACAGTTACTGGTGGTATTCGTTATTATTTTTGGTATTAAACTGTTGTTATTTTAACCTCGCTCAAAAACAGGTTTGAAATAAAACTTATCCTCGTAAAAACTTATTGTATTATTAATTTCCCTCTGACCATATCCATCGAACACCGAAAGGGAAACTCTCCTGCTTCCTGTGGCATAATCTCTATAGATTCTTTCCCGCCAGCAGGAACTATCTTATCGACATTAAAGTCAGGAAAGACAATTTCTCTGGTACAGCCTGCATTTTCATCAGCATACAGATTTATTTTTAAGGGAATTCCTTTTATTGCAACAATAACATTCGGCGAATATTTTGATGCACCAATACGAAGATCAATCTCTTGATAATCCCCCCTTATAATTGCCTCTTGTCGCTCCTCTTTCATTAACTCTTGGAGATACGATGGCAATTGACCAGTGTTATTGTCCTTTTCCGAAGTTTTTGCCAGTAAGTCAGTAACACTTGGAGATGTTTTTTTGTTGGGTTCTAGTGAAAACGGCAGAACAATGCTCGCTATTAATAAGAACAGCGTTATGAATGACCACAGCAAAAGCAATTTCCTTGGAAGAATATCGTTTCGATGCTGTTGTGTATGCTCTCCTCCATTATGGATGTTCAGCCGACAATTGACGGCATAGGTAATACCTACGACGGTAAGTAAAAAGACAAGGGTAAAGAACGGGATAAATATTTCGATACTAAACGGACGTACCATCTGTCCCAGCATAGCACCCATCATACCGCCCATAGGACCAGCGATAATGCCTTCCATGATCCCCAGATGTCCACCAAGCTTGCCAAAAGGTATCCCAAACAGAAGTCCAACGATACTCCCAATAATAACGCCATACAGAAAATTGCCTGTTGGTATGAGAAAGAGTGTTGCGGTTATTAAACCCGTGAGCATGCCTAAGGTCATGCCGATCATCATACCGTGCATTTCATCGATGATCTTCCGTGATTTGTAGACATAGACAGAAACAATAATGATGACTGCAAAGTACAAGACATACATCATCAGATACGAAAGATATTGCATAAGAGCGAGTTACCTCCTTATCTTTAAATAATTTATGAATCATCTTCTTGAGATAGCCTTTCACAACGCCATAATCTTTTTATACATGGTATTGGTAAGATCATAGAAGAAAGACCAAACTGAACGTACCCCTATTCAGTTTTTCCCAAGCAAATGGATACCTACCGAGAAACGCACAACAATTATGAGCATGGTGTTGCATGGCATATGCAAAAGAGCTTTACCTATAATTGGAAAACACAAATTGAACGGTTTGCTCAAGAACTTAAGGGTAAAAATATTCTCGATGTTGGTTGTGGTGGTGGAAGGGACATTCAAGAATTTCTCAAAAGAGGATTTGTCGTTGATGGCATTGATTATTCTAAAAAAACAATCGAGGAATGCAAGAAAAAATTACAAGGTGCATATCCGAGTGTTCAATTATGGGTTAGAGATATGCGAGAGACAAATTTGCCCTCTGCACAATATGATGGTATCTGGGCATGTGCCTCTCTTCTCCATCTACCAAAGAACGATGTTGCACGAGCACTTACTGAATGGAAAAGATTACTCAAAAAAGACGGGCTGTTATTTGTTTCGGTTAAAGAAGGGAAGGGAGAAATGATGCTGCCTGACAAGATCGGAAAAAGGTTCTTCAGCTTCTTTACCATTGATGAGCTAAAAGAACTGCTTGAATCAACTGGGTTTACCATACTCCATGCAGAAAGAGTTTTGGATACTGTGCTAACGGGGCACAGAGCTGGAGGGAAAAAACCAGCCTGGATCTGTGTGTATGCCAAGAATTCTTCACCACAATAACACTGCTCTCTTTATGACATTCTTATGACGCTTTTTTCTGTTGCCAGCCATGATCCAGCACATAGTTACAGGCACCTACCTTATAACCGTGTTTGATTGCACCGTGGACATACGCAATTGCATGCTGAACTGCATCTTTCATAGTCATACCTCTTGCGAGGTAAGCGGTAATGGCTGACGATAACGTACAACCCGTGCCATGTCCTTCTTTTGCAAACCGTTTGTTAGTGAAGACATGAAGGTCAGTGCCATCAAAAAAATAATCTTTAACATCGTTTGTTGTGGTATTTGTCGTGGCATGTCCTCCTTTGATAAGCACTGCAGCACACCCAAGACAAAGAAGTTCTTTGCCTGCCTCTTCTATTGCCTTCGGGGTCTTCAGAGGATGGCCAACTAAAATTTCAGCTTCAGGAATATTGGGAGTAATCAACGCTGCATGAGGGATAAGTTCACGCTTCAATGTAGCAATGGCTTGATCCTCCAAGAGTTTCGCTCCACTAGCAGCAATCATAACCGGGTCTACAATAATATTTTTCAGGTGGTGTTTCTGCAATCCTGCAACAACCGTTGTAATAATCGCTGCATTCGAGAGCATACCTATCTTCACAGCGTCTGCTCCAATATCTACCATAACTGCATCAAGCTGTGCAGTAATCATCTCGAGGGGAATATTATGAACAGCAGTTACCTCTCTGGTGTTTTGTGCAGTTAATGCGGTAATGACACACGATCCATGCACACCGAGCATGGCAAAGGTCTTCAAATCCGCTTGAATGCCAGCCCCACCACCAGAATCAGAACCTGCAATGGTCAATGCCTTTGGAATATCCTTGTTCATAGTAACTCCTCACCTTCTTCGTTTTAATATCTTCAAGAATTCATTTGGATGAATGATTTTAATTCCCCTATACTCCTTCAAAATCAATAAATGTTTATCTTGGCTTACAATATATTCAGCCCTTCCTTCCAACGCTGCTTCAACAAATTTATTATCATCGGGGTCGGTTACAACATTAATTTTTTCGGTAGGAATAGCAATAATTACTTTCTCCAATATCAAACTTTCCCACCAAGAAATATCATCTGGATCAAGCGGCACTTTAAAACACATTAAAACTCTTACTAATTCCTCGATTATTGGCAAAGAGGATACTAATTCAAACTCTTTGTTCATCCATGCTCGCAAAATTTTTTCTGATGAACCGGCCCAATGAATGCCAGAAACAAAGACATTCGTGTCTAAAACAACTCTCATTTGTTACGTGCCTTTTTTATTGCTTCTTGTAGATCTTTCTCTGTCAAGGCATGTTTCTTTGCATGAGCCTGAGTTTTCTTTAACATGTTATCAAAGTCTTCCATGCTGGGGGCACGTATTTTTTTGAGTACAAGCAGTTCTCCTCTTTGTAATACCATAAATTTATCTCCTTTATGGACGTTCATATAATCTCTAAATGATTGAGGGATTACCACTTGTCCCCTTTCTCCAAGTGTAGTTATTTCAAATTCCATAATTACCACCAATTCATATTAATATGATTATCATATTTAAATCTTTCTGTTTTCAGGTAGCAACCCATTAAATTCTTTAACAAACTAGCACTCCATTCCCTATCGGGAGAGTTTAACATGCCCTATCTCGATTTTATCTGCCATGCTCGATGAAGACTACGTCCTCGATGAATAATTAGGATAAGGTATAGATATTGCTGTCGGGCTGTTGCTGCTGAATGTCTTTTCTGTGTCGAAAAAAATGCCCTAAGACATGAATTCCTCCTTCGAATATTCGGTAACGTAATGGTGTGCTGCTGTCTTTTCTTTCTTTCCTCTGTCCTTTTTCAATCCCTGTTATTGCAAAGAACGCATCGGCAATCATTTGATTTGCCGGCTCTAACGGATGACAATAATCCGCAAAATATGCTTCATTATCAGTTCGTGGTATTGCTGCTTGCACATCAATTATAGGAACATCCATTTCGTGTGCGATGTCTCGCAATGCCTGTTGATAGGGGGGCTTAATCCTTGGAAGAGTTCTATCTAATTCCAGAGCTCGTTCATAGTTTCCTGCCCTAAATTCCTCTATCGCTCGTTGTACATCCTGCCACACGTCTCTTTCTAATTTTCCTAATGCTTCCTCAAATTCTGTTCTATAATGGATAGATCGTATGCCCGGTTCCCAATCATAATGAACAAGAGGCATGATCACCATTGGCTCTGCACCATAATCACGAGTTGTTTCAATCATATCTCGGAGATGTCTGTGGTAATCTCCAAGACTTACCCGAGAACCGTCATGTTGCGGAGTTGGTTTTTTCCTTTCCAAGCGGACCTTATCTTCATGGTTATTGTAGGTTGCATCATTATTTCCAAAATAAAACGTTACCCAAGAAACATCAATACCGTGAACAGCAACTTGCTTCAAGAGTTGTTCAAGATATTTTCTTCCCTGAAGACTAGAATATCCAGGAACTCCGGCATTGAGACTGATAACCTCGCTTTGTTCTTCGACGAGTTGTGCGTATGTCTTGTAGGTAAAAAAAGGTGCGCTTCGATCTTTGTTACCTTTATACACCGTATTACTGTTCCATCCTGAGGTTGAGGAGTCCCCCATATGGATAACCATTGTATCTCCGAAGGTAATGGTCTTGAGGATTCTCTCTAAAGAAGCAAAGCCCGTTGAGGTGATTAATCTCCTTCGTGGAAACACAAACCCAACATCCTTATCTGCTCTGAAGATACGGGTATCATACCCGAGCATAACCGGATTCTGTGAAAAAGGTCCGAAAGGAGATGGATGTTTTGCCATGAAGAAGTAGTTACTAAAAGGGCATATAAAAATAAACTCTCCAAATATGGAGAGTTATAGGCAGATTTAAATATGAGGAAGCCTTCCTTAACCTATGAAAGAAATCGAAGGAGTATTGCAGCGTCTCGGATTTACTCCAGCTGAAGCAAAGGTCTATCTTGCACTCTTACAGTCCGGACCGGTCAAAGTAGGTAGGATTATTGAAAAATCAGGACTCCAAAGTTCAACGGCCCATAATACGCTCCATGCACTTCTCCAAAATGGCTATTGTACCTATGTCTTACGAGGAAAAATCAAGATATATCAGGCAGTTCATCCCTCATTAATCTTAACATCCTACAAAGAAAAAGAACAGGAGTTTGCTCGTCTGATTCCCCGATTGGAAATCCTCCAAAGCCTTGCCCATGAAAAGCAAGAAGCAGAAATCTATGAAGGTTTTAAGGGCGTGACAACTATGCTCAACATGCTTATTGAGGATGCACAACCGGGGGATGATTACTCCTTTTTTGCTACTGACCAGCAAGAGTACAACGCAGAAATCCAAGCCTTTTTTGAACGTTATGATCGTAAGCGAAAAGAGAAACTATTGAAGGTGAGGGGTCTAGCACGACAAGAATTAAAACCCTTGTTTGAGAAACGGGAAACACTCAGCATGCGGTATGTTGGGCATCCTATTCCTACGAACATCAGTATCTGTCATGACAGGATGGCACTCATCAGCTGGAGCGAAAAGCCTACGGGCATACTCATCCAATCAAAACCCCTTATTGAAAGTCAGCTCCGATTTTTTAAGGTGCTCTGGGAAAACGCACATCTTTGATCTTTTGGCCTTCCTTTTTCTCCTGCTTTTCTTGAGAATGAGAGCTAAAAGATGTAATGATTCGCTCCCCAACTAAATCCTGAACCCATACCGATCATCAGAACATGATCTCCTCGCTGTAATGTTCTCCTTAAATTCTCGAATCCTGGACCAGGAGAGGCAGTAGAACTATTGCCATGATCCTGTATAGTGATTTCAAATTTGCTAAAAACATCCTCTGCGGTTACTGGAACACCATATTTTGCTGTAAGCTTTTCTGCAATTTCTCGTGATGCATGTTCAAGTATTCTTCGGTTAGACTGGTGTGGGTTTATTGCACGAAGGCCCATAAAGGACAGATGCTCGGGGTTAAGACGATCATTCTCTTGAAACTCTTCGGCAATAGTTACTAAAAGACCAACAGCTGCTTTGTACACTGCTCTTCCTTCCATAACCACGGTTGGTCCTCTTTCAACCGTCTCTCCACGAAAGGGTAATCGTTCTCGTACAGGCGAGGTGATGATATGTCGTTGCTTACCATCTCCATGAAGGTCATAGCCAATGAATCCCGGATATTTTGAAGCACTGAGCACATAGGCTGTTGCACCATCACTAAACAACACACTGGTCTCTCGCTGCCTAAAATCAACAATATCTGATAGTTTGTCTGATCCTATAACGAGAATGGTCCGGTACATTCCACTTTTAATGATGCTATCGGCAAAGGCCAGCGCATAATTGATCCCAGTACATCCGGAATTGAGGTCAGTAAAGCCACAATTTGGCTCTACCAATCCCTCCAATCCTGCTTGAACCATTCCTGCTGCACAGGGAAACCCTGCACCGGATTCAGCCAAACCAACCGTCGTATTCGTTGCCAGAATAATCAATTCTGGTTTTCCTCTGCCTTTTTCACTTGCTTCATTGATGGCATAGATGCTTGCCTGGACTGCCATACTCGCGTTGGATTCTTCTGCAGAAGCAATGCCCCTTCGTCGTATTCCTGTCCTCTCAGAGATCCAGGTATCTGACGAGTTTATTCCGGTACGATCTATCAGTTCTTGATTCGTATAAGACTGTGGAAGATACACGCCAACTGCTCTGACTTTGGTATAGGCCTGCTGGGGCATGATATGGCAGAGAGATAGAAAGGTTTTTAAATATTCCCACGTATCCACAGAAACACATAACAGAAACCTTATCGATTTCTTTTATGTAATGAATGGAGGAGAAACAATGGGAAACTTTAACCAAGGTGGCTTTCGAAGAGACTTTGGCGGACAGCCAGCGAGAAAGTTCAAAGCAGTCTGTGCTGAGTGCCAACAGAGCTGTGAAGTTCCTTTCGAGCCAAAGCCAGGTGGCAGACCAGTATACTGCGGTGCTTGTTGGAGTAAGCGAAGAAACAATTATTAATTAATCTTCTAGGTAATTACAACAACGTGTATCTACTTTTTCTTTTATTTTTCTTTTAACAATCTTTCTATCAGAAACCTATCCAATGACATAGTCACTTGTACTAATTTTTCTGCTGAATCCATAAAAAGATAGCACACTTGTCTCTGAATTAATCTAAAAAAGAGCTATTTGTTTAGAAAATCTGAAAAAAGATTTATATAAGCACCGTTGAGTTTCGAGGAGGATTTTTATGGGGTGATACCAATGAATATGATGAAGACGGCGATAAAAAAAGGAGTGCTCTTTGTATGGATGCTCCTGCTATTGGTGGGGATATCCTTTGCTGATGAAGGATTAAACTCGGGAGATGTTGCTTGGGTGGCAACAGCCTCTGCACTGGTTATGTTAATGACCCCTGCACTGGGATTTTTCTATGCAGGACTCGTACGAAAAAAGAATCTGGTTTCAACCTTAGTTCAATGTCTCGTTATCTTTGCTGTGGTGAGCATTGTCTGGGCATTATGGGGCTACACCCTTGCCTTTGGCCCAAGTGTTGGGGGCGTTATTGGCAACTTCTTCCACTTCGGTTTAAACGCCGTAGGCTCACTCCCTGATGCTGCCTATGCAGCAACCATTCCAGCACTCCTCTTCTTCTTTTTTCAGCTGAAATTTGCTGCCATTACTCCTGCCTTAATCATCGGGGCTTTTGCTGAACGAATAAACTTTAAGGCATTGCTGATTTTTGTTGTTCTTTGGGTTACCCTGATCTATGCTCCTATTGCTCATTGGGTATGGAATCCTGGTGGATGGCTCCGTTCTCTGGGAGCAGTTGATTTTGCCGGTGGTACAGTTGTCCATATTGCCGCAGGTCTTTCTGCCTTGGCAGCAGCCATTGTTATTGGAAGAAGAGCTGATCATGGGAATGGTGTTGAGTTCAAACCAAACAATGTGCCTTTTGTCATCTTAGGAGCAGCTCTCCTTTGGTTTGGCTGGTTTGGTTTTAATGCAGGCAGTGCTCTTGCAGCAAACTCACTTGCAGTCTCAGCACTGGTGGTAACGAATCTTGCAGCAGCTTCTGCAGCAGTAAGTTGGATGGTAGTGGATTGGCTAATGAAAGGCAAGCCATCTGCAGTAGGCCTTTCCGTAGGTGCAGTCTGTGGACTTGTCGCCATCACACCAGCATCAGGATATGTTACTCCGCTGGCATCTATCATCATTGGCCTAGTTGCAGGGGTCATCTCAAACCTTGTTGCAAACTGGCGAGCATCACGAACAAAATTAGATGATTCCCTTGATGTTTTTGCCTGTCATGGTGTCTCAGGAATCTGGGGAGCACTAGCAACAGGCTTATTTGCAACCGTAGCAGTAAATGTGGCTGGTGTTAATGGGCTGTTCTATGGAAACCCTCAGCAATTATTAGCACAGCTCATTGCTGTGGTCGTTGTGGCAGCCTACAGTTTTATCGGCTCTTTCCTCCTCCTCAAAGGCTTAAGCGCTGTTATGCAGATCCGTGTCAGTGCTGAAGAGGAAAAGAAAGGCCTTGATGAAAGTACGCACGGAGAAGAAGCATACGGCTGAATAAAAAAGGTTAATTCTTGAATAGAGCCTCACGTGTGTGGGGCTTTTCTTTTTCAACAAAACAAAGAAATTTTTTAAAGAGAAGATGATTCTTTGGATTATTTTCGAAAAGAGGGTGGTTAACCTAAGGATAAGGATATGATGCCCTCTTCAAGGCGGTCATTTCTCCAGAACTCCTTAAGAAATAACTCGGTGTATTCACGATGATAACTACAGATAAGGCTCTCGTTAACGCCACTGACTTGGAAAGAGCATCCTTTGATATCTATCGGCCAGATCTCTGTGCACATTATGGTGACTTAATGGACCAATTACCCTCAGAGATTACCCCCTCTGAGCTTGAGGCTCACCTCAGGTTTCTTTGTTGTTATGCATATACAGAAGCTGCAACCACGCTTAAGGAGGTTGTAGTTGCTCCGGGTAGGCAGTTGGAAGCCAAAAGATTTGCAAGACTTGAACGGATAGTACGCGAAGCGCCTTCCCAAGAACTATTGCATGCATGCATGGAACAAAGCATTCCAGATGGGTATCATTTTCTGATCGTCCCTCGAAATGGAGATTACCGACAAGTACTCGAGATGATGAACCAGATCCCCAACTGCATAAAGCCTGAGGAAAAAGAGCGTGTTGCGCATTACATCCAAGAAGACATTGACTACGGGGCATGTGTTAAAATATTTGGCGTTGATGGAAAAGGAAATCCACAGATGTATCTCAGGCATTATCTAACACTAAGTAAACGTGAGGAGCCGCTCCTACAAATCGATGCTGTTGAAGCAGGCGTCCAAAGTTATTGGACCAAAGTCAGGCAATGGTGTGACACAGGAAGAGGTAAAGAGTTATTGTATAGCATAGCACTCTCGACCTACCTTGCAGATGCATTCGGAGTTCATTATCTCATTTTGGGCGATTATGAGAGCGATGAAATTGGTAGGATGATAGGGTGCCGTGAAGTAGAAGTCTATGGGCCAGAGGTGAGTACGAGAAAAATTGGTCTTCCTCCACGAAGAGTTGATCCTCAGAATGAAGAAAGAGTTATTGCAGAAGGTGTCTTTGTTAACCGTTTGGGAAGCGGTTCAGCACAACGAACTCTTGACATGAGAAATCGTGTATTGCTCGAGAATCTTCCTCAGGAAGTTAGCGTTGATTCTACAAACAATCCGTTCCATCTTCCAGAGCGCTGGAAAACTCATCCTCAGAAACAAAGAGAAATACGGTTGTATGATTCTGTTATGGACGTACTCAGGAATAGTATGCAGGTAAGGAGAGGATAACGTTTTCTTTAAGTTCTACTCATTTTGAAGCTTTCACAAACTATAAATAGCACCTTTACTTCAGGGATGTTACCATGCAATGGAAACTGATTATCATCATTGGACTGATCGTCGTAGGAATTCTTGGCGTTTGGTACGGAGCGTATCTCTCACCAAAATACTGCACGAATTGTCCTATGGCAGCAGCTCCTCGCTGTGAGGAAGGGCAAGAGATAGTGAGCCAACCGTACAAGCAACAATGGTTCTGTATGAATACCTGTACACGACCGGTATGTCAATAGTAAGAAGATAGTACTTGCTCTTAAAAGAAATGGTGCAGACGACCTGTGGATGAGCCCATGCCTAAGGCAACAATTGGTGAATTAACAGGAAGAATACCACCCATTTCGTGGAGAGGCCTAACATCATGACGTTCTGTAGGGATAAGTGGTCTGACACTAACTGTTGAAGCTTTATCACTATAGGTTATATGAAATCCTGCGAGAAACCCAGCAGGGAGAGATACTTCATCTTTATTTTCTCCGCGTAATTGCATAAGCGTTCCATCAACAGGAACATGCAAAACATAGTATTCGCGTGGTAGATGTTTCCGTGGAAACAGTGAGGCATATAAACCAGCCGATGGAACTGATTGCTCTGCTGCTAAACTACCAAGATAAAGATGGGCATGATCTGCCAACACTTCATCCAAGGATGCAATCTCTGGTGGCACAACCCCTGACATAAAATCATAGCTCGCAATACCTTCATTTGTTCGAAGAACAGTAACCTCTCCTTCAGAGCCAGTTCCAGTTTTTATACGCTTGCTGCGCATATGATATCTCCCCCTTACAGAATCGTCACTACTAACTATCCCTAAGTGCACATGAGTGAGGTTACTCTCAGAAAGAGCAATCGCTCGTCGAGCTGGTCTTTTCAAAGAATCGTGAGGTTGAGATCCGGAAGAATAATCAGAGAAATGCATTGCATCCATGAATCCAAGAGCAGGAATTGTTCCTCCGAGTTTACCCATGATGGGATTACCCTCCCTATCAAAATCAAGTGCACAGTGATAATTCGTTGCCAACCACGTTAATATCACGCATTCAGGAATCACCTCTGGACCTTCCACCTGGACGGTAACTGGTTGGGTCTGGTGACCTGTAAGTCCTGCATCATACATCCCTTGAAAGGCTTTGCCGAGCAGATTGTCTGCGTATAATTGTCTGACGTCCATAATGGAACAGGCGAATAATATCTTATTTATAAATCTTTACATGATAACCACTGCAAAGTGGTTCTATCTCTTCTAAGAACATTCTCATAAAACTCCAAAAGATATATATATAAATTGCCTTTAGGTTTTATTTGATCATTTTGTGAACAGAGGCTTTATGCAGTCAGGTTACTCGCGCATGCTCCTATTGGTGACGTTACTTTTTTCTCTGATAGGTATAATTGCCTGTACTGATTTTTCAAAACCCCCCACAGAAAACGTAATGGGAGAAGCAAAGGAAGTCGTTCTTGAAGAACCAAAAACGACCAGTGAAGAGAACTTCGTTTCTGAACAGACAGATATAAATCCTCTTCCGAAAGTATCAGAGCGCATGCTCAACGATCCATTGACTATGGATACTCACGAGCATGATAAAGCACCTTATAATCTTTACTTTAACGGTTATCGTCTCCAAAGGATGTCTAAAAATGAATTTATCATTGAAGCAACATTAGAGACTAAAATCCCACTTGAAGGTACAATTAACTTTTATTTGCCTAACACCTATGCTATTAATGAAGGAGAGCCTGAAATGTCCTTTAATCTGGAAGAAGGATCTGCCCGTTCATTTAGGGTTAAGATCACGATTCCAGAAGAGATCAACCCAAGGGAAGTGGGGGTTTCTGTTCATGTAAAGAATGGTTTCTTGCTAGAACGACGAAAAATACTTAACCCGACCATGGACATTCTCCAAGCATTGCCTTATAACAAACCTTCTGTACTCTTTGATAGCTCTGGTAGACGATATATGGTATCTCTGGGGGTACAGCTCCAACAGAATCCTGTGCCACGTACCCTTGAAGGAATGGATAGCCCTGAGGGAGCTGGTTTAAATCAGGGAGATGAGGGTGACTTCAATTACATTGTTGCTGGAACCTTCCTCTATGAAGATAGACTTTTTGACCGATACTCTTTTTACGAAAATGTTCCACGCCCAATACGACGAGCTGATGTTACTGTTTTTGATAAAGACACAGGAGAGATCCTTGCTCTTACGTCAACTGACAATGATGGTCAATTCGAGATAGGCATGTATGATACATTAGTACGAAACCTCAGTATTGTTGTTTTTGCTGACACCATGCAATCCCCAGAACTTCTCAATCCTCTTGTTTTCGATAAAGTAGCTAATGCAACGCATGCTATTGGTGTTGACTATTTGTATCATCAGCCTACGGAAAACATCAATTTCACCGACCAGCCAGTGTTAGCAGAGTTTAGCACCAACGCTTCCAGAGCATTTAACATTTTGGATGTTGCAAAAGATGTTGAAGATTATCTTAAAGCAATTGGTGAAACAGAGCCTGCCCCACAGAGACTTACCTACTATTGGGACATTGGCCGCACCGATGGAAAATATTATGATGTCAACGGTAATGTTTATCTTAAAGGAGACATTGGTAGTGATGATGACAGTTACGATGACACCGTTATTTTACATGAGACCGGTCATTACCTAACCCATCAATATTCACAATATGAAGATTTTTACGGAGGCCATGGTTTTTCTGGTCAATGGGACATTCGATTAGCGTATACTGAAGGCATTGCGACGTATATCTCTGCTGCTGTTCGCGCGTACAAAGGACTTACTCAATCAGAGTATTACAAAGATCCTGCATATTATATAGAATCAAATGGCATTTCTAATCGGACAACATGGTACGGCTGTTTTGGTGATCCTGCCTGTACTTATAATGATTGGCGAAAGGGAATTGGTGAGCAAGGAGCGGGCCAAGAGGTTTCTGTCGGAGCAGCGTTATATGACATCGTTGATTCGACCACTACAAGCGATGATAGCCCCGGTAGTGATGATGATTCATTAGATTATATTTTCCCTGAAGGAGATAAAAATGTATGGGATTCACTTAAACACATTCAAGATACCTTTGAAATAAGATCAAAACACGTCACTATGGAATCGTTCTGGGATGGATGGGCAGCAATAGGATATCCCCATGATGATCCCCTAAAATTTATTTTTGACTTAGAAGGCATAAAGTATTTTGCTGATGTGTACGAGTCTGATGATACTTTTGAAACTGCAAAGCAGATTCTCCCCAGTGAAGAGCAGGCACATACATTTTATGCTGCAGGAGACTATGATCTTTTTCAAACCGTGCTTAACAAGGATACGCAATATGTTATTTACACCCATGCTCTCTATGATGGAGCTGATACAGTAATACAAATATATGATGCCAACTATAATCTTCTCGACATAAGTGATGATGCAACCTACAAAAACACCGTTTACCCTAATGACCTCAAGGCATCTTCGGTTTTCATCACTCCTCTTGAAGATAGTACGTACTTTATCAATGTTTCACGTTATCATGAAGAAAAACTACCGTTATCTGGAGAATACGGCTATTATACCTTGGGGATTGAACGTAATCCTCTCCACATTTCAGAGGTTTCACCGCAGTCTGGATCCAATCAAGGAGACACATCTGTTACGCTTACTGGAGAAGGCTTTACTCCCGATATAGAGGTTTGGTTTGGCGACTATGAAGCAGAGGAAATTGTTTATAATGGCCAGGGATCAATAACTGCCATTGCACCGAATAATATTGTGGGGAATGTCAGCATCACCGTTAAGAATCAACCCGGGCAATCAATGACGTGGACATTTATACTTAATAATGCTTTTGAATACACCGGTAATCCATTAGCACCGGTACTCGAAGGTCCAGATCCATCACATGGCCCTCAAGGCAGACCTGTTGTCCTTCGTGGTTCTTTTTTCTATGACCAACCTCTGGTCTCTATCGGTGATTATAGAGTTACCGATGTCCTGCTTCTCTCTTCTCGTGAACTGAGCTTTACTGTTCCGTACTTAGAACAGGGTCTCTATGACGTAAAAGTTATCAACCCGGATAACCAAACAGCCGTACTCTCAAATGGGTTTGAAATAAGTAGAGAATATAAGCGAAATCCTGTGGTACCTTTAGCTTCATACTCCAAAATGAACGATACGATTGAAGTTTCCGACGAGCTGTATATTTCTGATCTTTTTGTCTATCTCAACTTTTCGTATTACTCTACTGGAAATATGAACATCAGTCTTACAACACCATCAGGAAAAGTTATCCCCATACTTGAATTTATTCCTATTGCTGAGAATTATGATTGCGGAAAAGGTTGTACTCTTGATTTTATTAAAGGAATAGACGGATGGATTGGTATTGATTATTATCCATTTGAAACCTTTGCTACCTATGCAGGATCACGGCCATTTTCCATGCTCGCAGGAGAAAATACACAAGGAGTATGGACACTTACCGTCCAAACCTTTAGTGGTGATAATAAAGGTAATAATGTGCTCAATAGTTGGGGAATTGAGGTTTTGGAAAACAGCCAACGACCTTCAAACCCGTTGGTATATACGGCGAATGAATACAGAGGTATTATTGTCGCGTCAGATCCATTTCTTAAAAAACCCGTCTATCAAATTAACGATTGCTATGGCAGTATCTATTATGGCTGTGAAGGCTCATATTATCCACAAGAGGTGACAGTGTCACCAGACAACAACGGGCTGTGGTTTGCACCAAACTTCGGAAAGGGTATTTCAATTTTTGACCCAAACACCGGCGAAAGAAAAGGATTTATTGAACTCTTTAATGGTGATTGGAGTTACCTAGATGTGATCGTACCAGGAATTCTTTTTAGCCCTGATGGCTCAAAAGCGTTTGTCAATAGAGGATATTGGACAAACCAGATTGATATTTTTTCAGCAACTCCTCCTTATGAACGTTTAGGTTTAATCGAGAATTCTGGAACAAACATTGTCCCAACGAATGACAAACTGTATGTCATCAATGAGAGTGGAAACAGATTTGCTGTGTATTCTACTGGATCATTTGTTTTACTAAAAACAGTCGAAACCTTTGATGCACCAGTAAGTGGAACACTTTCCTCTGATGGTAGCCTTTTGGTAATCGCACATGATAATCCTCATCGTTTGTCATTCTATACAACCGCAGATGAATCTTTGATAGACTCTTTTATTCCTGGGGTTTACGGTTATCCGCAAGGGATTATCCTTTCAAAGGATGGAAACAAAGTATATGAAACGATTCCACAATGGTATGCAGGGATAAATATCATTGATATTAATGCACAAGAAGGATATCGTAGTTATCCCAACAATAATTATGACATAACTACCTACAATAAGCCAGGCATTCTTCCCTCTGGAGAGATCGTCATTGCAAACTGGTATGGTGATCAGATATACCTTATTGATCCAAAGACAGACAAGGTAATTATAGAATATGAGCAAGGGACTGATCCAGGATATTATATTCGATCTCTGACAACTTCTCCTTCTTCAAGCATGTTTGGTCTTGATACAACTCCGCCAAATGTCACGTCATTATTTCCCCTAAATAACAGCGAAAGTATCGATGTAGAGAGTAATATAACCGCTATGTTTTCTGAATCAATACTTCCTCAAACAGTTACGAATGAGACAGTTATGCTCAGTTACCAGAATAACAGCCAGAACATAGTTATTCCGGGGTCATATGTCTTCGAGAATCTTTCAAGGAAAATCATCCTTTCACCAGAAAGCCATCTTCTAAAGAACACTACCTATAGAGTTACAATTCTGGACGGAATTACGGATATATCCGGGAATCACCTTTCGACAAATTACTCCTCTTCTTTTACGACCGCTTCCTCTGAAGACATGCCAACAGTGAATGTAACCTATATCTCTCCGTCAAATAACTCGAGAGACGTATGGCCTTATACTACTATTACTATAGATTTCTCTACGAGCATCAAGGAGGATACAATAACAACTGAAAGTTTTAGGGTAAGGTATGGGAATGAATCAAACCACATTGATGTACTTGGATCGTATACGTTTATGAATGAAGAAAAAACCGTCATCTTTGATCCCTACCTCACGCTTCTTGAGAATATGACCTACACTGTTGCATTATCTGATACTATTACTGACGTATACGAGAACAAACTCATTGGGGGTTATAATACCTCTTTTACAACCGCTTTTAAGGATAGTGACAACGATTTACTTCCAGACTACCTTGATGAAGACGACGACAATGATGGTATTTTAGATAGCAATGATTCTTTGATGGGAGAAGTACACCACATTACGACAAATATACCCAATCTTGAAATACAGGTTAATGGATCTTCTGACCTAAGAAGAAATCTAACAGGACCTCTTGATGTTGTTTTCAGAGAGGCGGATAGACCTTTAATTAATTTAATTAATTTTACCTATAATTTCACTCCTGGTATTCCTCTTGATCTAACACAAATAAAGATAGAAGAACGAGAATTTTCTGATAATTACACGGGACTTCTGATATATGGGGTTAACCTTACCAATGGAAGGAAAACGTTCACACTGAAAAATAAAACTTCTATTGCAACCGGCATTTGTATTAAAGATGCAGAGATAGTTTCTCTTGATTTTGTTAGTTTTGGCTGTAACCAATCGGACGAAAGAAAAGTTACGTGCGATGGAACAAATCATGCAGGATATTTTTGCAGTTATGAAAATACCACTGACTCTTTCTGGGTCACTGGTTTAGGACATTCCGGAGTAAGGCAGATAAATTATTCATGTACCTCTTCCTGGTCCTGTAATTCGTGGAGTAGCTGCAGTGGCAACACGCAGACGTGTAATGGGTGGATCGATAGTAATTCCTGCGGAAGAACTTACACTGGGTCTAATGAACAATCATGCAGTTCAGATGGTGGAGGTGGCGGAGGAGGAGGAGGAGGAAGTGGTAGTTTTAGCAATGCTGATTCTTACGTATGGGATATCATTACCTCAGGTAAGCAATATTCACTAGGTATTAAAGATTCAGACGTTACTAATCTCTCGTTTAGATCAAACAAGGATCTTTTCAATGTTGAAGTCGGGGTTCAAAAGGTTACAACACTTCCAGAAACTCTACCTGAACCTTCCTCCTTGACATACAGTTACTTTAAAGTTAATACGAAAAACCTCATTAATAAAGACATTTCACAAGGAGATATATCGTTCCGTGTTAATCGTACCTTTGTACGATCATATGACGCATCTCGTACAAGGGTTATGCTTCTCCGATTTAATGAAGATAATAAACGCTGGGAGGACGTAGCTACTGTACAAAAAAACAGTGATGAAACATATGCCTATTATGCTGCAATGACTCCTGGATTTTCCTATTTCGCCATAACGCTTAGGACAGAGCCCTTAACACTCATCGCTAATAAGACAGGACTTGACCTACCACTGGAGTCAGATAAGAGTGAAGTTCCTCAGCTGGATGATCTTTCTCAGTTTACTCCAAGTCCTGAGAACATGAGCAAAGGTGAAAACGAAACCATCAATGTTTTAAGAAAAGAAAGAAATCTTTTTTCTATCTTTATTCCAATAATCTTTTTTATCATGGCTTTGTGCTTTATCTACTATAAATACCGAAAAAGCAAGCCTACCGTACTTCCGTAATTTAAGTCTTTGCCAGAATCATCGAATACTTGCTTTGTACTACGACAGCCTTTACCAACCCCTTATCAGCATGACATCCGACAAGAGTAACTGCTCGATCTCCTTGTGGAGTTTCCAACACACCAAGACGATCAGCGTGATATCTTCCTGGACAGAGGATTTTTACCTGGATCCTGTCATGCTTTTTACACAATACAGGTAATTCTTTTGTCCTGAGAATCTTTCCTAACGGATGTAGGAGTTGCGTGCCTGTTTCACCTTCAAGGTTCTTCAGAATACTAAAGAATTCTTCCCATGATTGTTCTTTAACCGGATTTCTGCCTCGCTTATTTTTGCAGAACTTCTGAATCATAACCTTTACTTCGTGGCGCACGTTTTTTCCTTTTGATAATACTTGAGCTAATTGGATAATGTTCTTCATTTCATCATCATTCATACCATGCACAAAAACAGGTGTTATGGTTATCGGCAATTTCTGGCATGCGTAGCCAAGGTTCTTGAGCACAAGATCAACATGATAGGTTTTTCCCATCATCAGCTTTGCTAAAGGTAAGCCTTCTTTATTGAAACGTGAAGATTCCTCTTTTTGCTGTCGTAATCCTGACAGAGACGCTGAAATATGTATCGGCTTTCCTTCTAAAGAAGCAAGAGCGTCAAGCTCATCGACCAGGTTTTTGGTGAGAAGCATGCCATTGGTAATGATGTGGATATCCTTCACATATTCATTCCCCAGCAGATCGCTGCAAAGCCCAGCAAGTTTGGCATACAAGGTTGGTTCGCCATGAGGATTAATCCATAAACTCATGCCTCTTGTTCCTTTGTAGGTTAAGAGTGCTTTTGTTTCTGCCACGAGATAATCTTTATCAACCACAAAATCAATCTGCTTATTTGAGCTTGGCCCTTCATTGACCGAACAAAAAACACAATTTGCATTACAATTCGTAATAGGCTTTAGTTCCAGAATCTCTGATCCTTTATCGACAATCCCCAAAAAGTTTAGTCCAACGAGTGGTAGACCCAAATCTTCATCTACATAGATAGCAGGGTTCTGATTTAATGTATAGACAAGGTCCTTTTTATAACGACGGAAAAATTGCATAAATTTATTTTGGACACGTACAGGGTCACGATTCTCAACAATGATTTTTTTATCATGGATACGAAAGGTTCCTACACGTTCAGCTAGTTCTTCACGAGAGATATCTCTAAAAAAGAAGTTATAGATTTGTACGCGTATCATTCCATCGTGCTGTTCTTCGAACAATAAATCATCATAGGAAAGCATACTCCTTTATGAGAAAACCATAGCATTTTTAAACATTCGTATCACAAAGGAAAAAAGAAATACACCGTAGGTTATTTTGAGGTGTTCAGTGTTGATGTTTCGATACGTCCCTCAGTGGTATAGAGAACAGCGGGTTTGCTGTCAAATTCCAAAAAAGGTGAAGCTTCTCGGCTCGGCTCAGGTAAATGACTATTCCAGCATCGCAATGCATCAAAAAAACGATCAAATGCAGCAAGCTTTGCTGGGATGTACGGTTCACTCCATTGTTCCTGATCTACAACAATACCGCTGTCTTCTCCTAACACATAATACTGTCCAGTTTCAGCAAGATCTTCCCATTTTTTTTCAACTTCAATAGTTACTGTTTTAACCGTAGAAGCGAGAAAGGTTGCAACCTCTTGTTGTAAATGATGGTATTCTTCTAACACACCCAGATAGTTCCTAGCGAGTTTTAAAGCATGGGGATCATTTCTTTGACTAGCTAAACGTATGATTGTTTCTAACGCAGGCTCGATGTATTCCATATTCTGAACACGGTTGTAATCTTCTTGTAAGCGCGGAAGATCATCTTGAAAGTGGGCATAGTCACTAACATAACCCACACGAACATCAAATGCCGGATCCTTCTTTTTTCGGTCATCAACTTCTCCATCAATCTGTCTAAAATCAGTGAGCAAGGGAGCAGTTGCATGACTAAGATCCGGATCGAGCGTAAAGGCATGCGTCATCTCATGAACAACAATTGCTTGATATGACCTTGGAGACCAAGGAAAATCATTACCATATTCCAAAACATTATCCAGAGGGACGAGGGTAATAATATCCACACATTCAGCTGGTGCTTGCAAATAGCCTAAGCGAAAGGTAGTACGCTTTCCTACTAAGAGTCTTCCAAGTGCCTCATACGCAGAGCGAATACTCTGTTCGCTGCTCGTATCATGTCTTTCAAAACGATACTCTCCTAACCCATATCTATTTAAGACTGGTTCCAACTGTCGACGATAGGAGAGATGTCTCCTCTGTAGAGAAGCAATGCTCTGCTCAACATCACTTGTTATCTCGGTCCGTTCCTGCAAGGTCAAAAATGGCTGACGCTTCTGGAGAATCAGATCTGTTCCACCAATCTGTCGGTAATCAATAACTCCAAGATACGCATCGAGGGCATATTGCATTGCAACAAGCTCTTCCTCGGTAAAATTCCCCTCTAAACGGACAGCATAATCCTCAGTAATGACCTGCTCCAAGGTACGTGGCACCGGTTCTTCTGGTACGTACCTCATCGTCACAGGTTGAATATGAGAACATCCAGCAATCGCTAAGCCCATTCCAGCAGTAAAAAGTCGACGTAAACTTTTCATTCCCCTCACGTTCTCCTGACAAAATAAAGATAAAATAGAGTAAAGGAGACGTATATTTAAAAAAGTTTCTTCCCGTCCGTAACTATCCCTGAATTAGACGCCAATAAAATAACAAAGTTAGCTTTTTATAGGACAACATCCTTCTCCAGTCAATGAAAGTATTTTCCACCCTCAATATCGTCGAGAGAATCTGGAAGAAACTCGAACCGATGGTTGATCAACTCAAGAAAGATTGTCCTTCTGAATTAAAAGATGAGTTTGAACAGCATCTTAAAGAATTCACCATAATACGAAAGAAAGTCAATCGTTTGTTCATTGCAAGAGTTATTTGTTATATTCTGCTGTATATCTCTCTGTTTTCTCTTATTTTTGGCAATATAGCCTTTGTCAAAGAGATTATTAACTGGATTGCACTGTTCTCAGGAATCCTTGGCTCATCCTTATTATTTATTGCTATTATCCTTCTGACGCAGCTCATCAACGCTTACCTTAATGACGCCCATCTCCATGCTGATTTTATCATTGCCGTGTATGTCCGGTCAGTGCAATCGAAACCAAAAGAGAAAAAAGGTAAGTAGTTTTTTTGAATAGAATGCCAAACAAATGGGTATTTGTGAAAAGATATCAATGATGCTTGAGAGAGGATTATGAATATGATAGATAAGACTCTTATCAATAAGCTTACGGAAATGGCTAGGATGGAAAAGAAGATTAAGGAATTTAAGAAACGCTTACGATTGAAAGGCAAGGTTGTTGCTAAAGGAACAACCAAGAAAGGAAATATTACTCTTACTGTGAAGAGAGATGAAGATGAGCTTAAGTTTACTGTCTTGAAATCACATAAGGAAAGCTTTGCTTTGGCGGAGAGGCTTAGTATTGGGAAGAGTGTTTCTGCTCACGGCATTCCAAAGTTCAGGATGATAATCTGCACCAGATTAAAAGTATTGGATAAAGGGGTTGACGAAAGTAAGCAGAGGAAGTTAGGTTTTAATTCCATCGAATTCAATCAGTTTAAAAATTGACGTCCTCCCCAACCATAAATGGTGGGGATTCCTAGTCAGTAAGTCTTTGGCGTCATGAGTCTCGTGATTTTTTACGTATTCTTTTGCTTTCTCTAGAGTGATGTGTCCAACTGAACCCATAAACTTTCCATCACC